>NZ_SMKJ01000082.1:0-23294 GCF_004348615.1 Micromonospora sp. KC207 | reverse complement strand
TCGTTGACCTGGGCTGGCGCAGGGTGGGCAGTGGGGGTGGTCGGCCGGGTGACCATCGGTGGTGAGGGCCGGGAGGTCGACGCATCTGATTGCTGCACGTGTGGCCAGCCCTGCGCGGCGGTCAACCCCGGGTTGCCTGGAGGACGGGGCATTCGCTGTGTTCGGTCCGGATGGCAGCAGTGAGGAGAATCCCTGGTCAGCAGGTTCGGCACTAGGTTCAGACGAAGCCAAACGCGGTTGGTCGTGCCCGATTGATTGACCAGGTGAATCGTTTGCAAGTCCGTGCCGCTCTACGCTGGTTCGGTGGTGTTCGGCGAGGCCTACAGTGATCAACGTGTTCGGGTGGTCGCGGCCGAGTTTGTCTGATCGGTACTCCCGCACCTGCTGGAACAGCTGCTCGGCTTCATCGAGGTCGCCTTGGGCCTGGCGGGTGTACGCGAGGTCGTGCAGCGCGGTCATCCGTCTTCGCCCACAACCTGACCAAAATCACCCGTCTGGAAGCCGCGCATACGGCATAACCCGGCCACCCGCCCTCCGGGCACGCCGGCAGCCCACGCCGGCCCCGCCACTACACCGACTTTTTCAGCTCGAAGTAGCTAGGCGCCGGGGACGATGCGGCGGGTCTCGTACGCCCACATCGCGATCTCAACCCGGTTCCGGACGCCGAGCTTGCCCATCAGGCTCGCGAGGTGGGTCTTCACCGTGCTCAGACTGATGTGCAGGGCGTCGGCGATCTCCACGTTGGTCAGCCCCCGGGCGACGGCGATGAGCACGTCCTCCTCGCGGGCGGTGACCGGGACGACCGGCTGTGTCATGGGCCGCCCGACCGGCACGTCAGCGAACGCCTGCAGCAGGCGCACCGTGACGCTCGGGGCGATGAGCGCCTGACCGTCCGCCGCCGACCGGACGGCCTGGACCAGCAGCTCCGGCCCGGCGTCCTTGAGCAGGAACCCGCGGGCGCCCGCGCGCAGTGCACCGTAGACATGCTCGTCGAGGTCGAACGTGGTGATCACGACGACCACGAAGGGGTCGGCGACGCCGGGTCCGGCGAGCTGCCGGGTGGCCTCCAGCCCGTCGAGGACCGGCATCCGGATGTCGAACAGGCAGACGTCGGGCCGCAGGTCACGGGCGAGCCGCACGGCCTCGCGCCCGTCGGACGCCTCGCCGACCACCTCGATGTCGGGCTGGACGTCCAGCATGATCCGCAGCCCCGTGCGGATGATGGCCTGATCGTCAGCGATGACGACGCGAATGGGCTGCACTGTGCGTCCTCCCCCGGGGCAGCTCGGCCTCGACCTGCCAGCCGTGCTCGGCGCCCGGCCCGGCCCGTAGCTCGCCGCCGAGTATCGCGGCCCGCTCGCGCAGCCCCGCCAGACCATACCCATCGCGGCCCTTGCCGGCGCGGACCCCGTCGTTGCGCACCGTCACCGTGATCCGCTCCGGCTCGCCGGTGACCCGGACGATGATCCCGCTGGCGTCGACGGAGTGCCGCCGGGCGTTGGTCACCGACTCCTGCACGATGCGGTAGACCGCCGCGTCCACGGCCGGTGGCAGCGCGTCCAGGTCGCCGTCGAGCCGCAGGTCGATCGGGAGCCCGCCGCCGGTGCCGCTCAGCAGCCGCTCCAGGTCCGTGACCCCGGCGATGGGGGCCAGCTCGGCGCCGGTGCCGCGGTCCCGCAGCGCGGCGACCATGGCCCGCATCTCCTCCAGCGTGCGCGCGCCCTCCTCCTCGACGCCCTCCAGCGCCTCGACGGTGGCGGCAGGGTCCACGGCCGCGAGCACCCGGCCCGCCTGAGCGCGGACGACGATCGCGGAGACGTGATGGGCCACGGTGTCGTGCAGCTCCCGGGCCAGTCGCTCACGCTCTCTGGAGCGCACCCCGTCCAGGAGCCGCTCGCGGGCGGTCGCCTGGAACCGCACCGACGCCCCGATCACCGCCGGCATGAACAGGAACCCGAACCCCGCGATCTGCTCGGCGGGCGGGGTGATGTCGTCCTCGACCGCCTGGACGACGAACGCCGCGAGGAGGATCCCGATACCCAGGACGATCTCCCGTCCCGATCCCCACCGGAGCAGCGCATACACCAGCAGCAGCGCGATCACGCTGCTGCCAAGCCCGACCGGCTCGCTCGGGTCCGCTACCAGTGACGCCAGCCCGAGCAGGATTATCGCACCGAACCCGAGCGCGACCGCCGCCAGCGGCCGGGTCCGGCGCCACATGAGCAACGCGCACAACCAGACGGCGAGCACGAGGGCCACCGGCCGCCACACGAGATCGTCGCGCAGCGTTGCCTCGGTGATCGCGGTGCCCAGTCCCGCGGCGAGCAGCGCCCAGTCCCGCCGCACCCGTACGGGCACGTCGGGGGGCCGCGGCTCGGTCCACAGATTTCGCAGGTCATCGGTCAGCACGCTTTCCAGCCTAGGGATCGCACCGGCGCGCGCATCGGCCGAAAGAACGGCGGACCGCTCGGCCCGGGGAGGGACGGATCTGCGGCTCGCAGGCCGATGCCCGCCGGTGCTGCGACGACGAGCCTTTGCATCGGCGGCCGGGGTACAGCGGCCGAAGAGGTCATTGGAGGACCCCGATGCTTTCGAAAGCCCTTTCCCGTCTGGGCGGCGGCGCGGCTCGCCATCCGTGGCGGATGATCGCGGCCTGGCTGCTCGTCGCCGTGCTCGCTGTCGTCGCCGCGAGTGCGTTCGGTGGGCGGCCCGCCGACTCAATGACCGCTCCAGGGCTGGACTCGCAGCTGGCCGCGGAGCTGATCGAGCAGACCGGCACCGGCCAGGACGGCGTGACGGCCCAGGTGGTCGTCACCCCGCTCGACGGCGGCGTGAGCTTTTTCGACCAGGGTGCCGCGCGGACGGCGCTGGCCCGGCTGCAGGCCGAGGTGCGGCAGCTCCCGCACGTGCTCGGCACCGGCGAGCCGGTCCAGGCGCTGGAGGCCGGTGGCGACGCCGCCGTCCGCGCCGGTCTGGTCTCCGCCGACGGGCGGATCGCGCTGATCCGGGTGCAGTACCCGCCGCAGGACGAGCTGTCGGCCAAGGACCTCGACGCGCTGGTCGCCGCCGTGGAACGGCTGCGCGGTGAGCTGCCGCTGCGCATCGAGATGGGCGGGGACCTGTTCTTCGCCTTCTCCGATGCCGGCGCCGGCATCGGCGAGTTGGTCGGCCTCCTCGCTGCGGCCACGATCCTGTTCCTGGCGTTCGGCTCGCTCATCGCCGCTGCGCTCCCGATCGGCATGGCGATCTTCGGGCTGACCGTCGGCATCGCCACGATGACGGTCCTGGCCAGGTTCATCGAGGTACCGACGTTCGGGCCGGTGCTCGGCAGCATGGTCGGGCTCGGCGTCGGCATCGACTACGCCCTGTTCGTGCTCGCCCGGCACCGGGAGTACCTCGCCGCGGGCATCGAGCCGCCCGAGGCGACGGCGCGGGCGGTGGCCACGGCCGGGCGGCCCGTGGTGTTCGCCGGCGGCACCGTCGTCGTGTCGATCCTCGGCATGGCGGTCGCGGACGTGCCGTTCATGACGATCGGCGGGCTCGCGGTCGCCCTGGTCGTGCTGATCATGGTGCTCGCGTCGGTGACGCTGCTGCCGGCCTTCCTCGGCCTCGCCGGTGCCCGCCTGGGCCACCCGGGCCGGCTGATGCGCCGCGTCGTCCGGCGGCGCGCCGCTACCACCGCGGGCACCGGGTGGGTGCGCTGGATCGGGCACGTGAACCGGCACCCGGGGCTCTACGCGGTCTGTGCCGCCGCGCTTCTGCTCGCCGCGACGCTGCCCGTGCTCAGCCTGCGGGTGGGTCTGCCGGACGACGGCTCGATGCCGCAGAACCGGACGGAGCGCAGGGCGTACGACCTCGTCGCCGAAGGCTTCGGGCCGGGCGCCAACGGTCCCGTCATCATCGCCATGACCACCGCCGGGGATCCGGGCGCGCTGGACCGGGTCGTCACCGCAGTCACCGCCGACCGGGGCATCGCGTCGGTCGCCGGGACGCAGGTCGACCAGGCGACCGGGATCGCGACCCTGGTGCTGTTCCCGACCAGCGGGCCGCAGGAGAAGGCCACCACGGACACCGTCGCCCGGCTGCGCGCCGACGTCCTGCCCGGCGCGGTCGGTGCGGGCCCGGCGAAGGCCCACGTCGGCGGCGCCGCGGCGAGCCTGTCCGACGTCGGGAAGCGGACCAGTGACCGCATGCCGGCGTTCGTCGGCGCCGTGCTGGCGCTGTCCTTCGTGCTGCTGCTGCTGGTGTTCCGCTCGGTGCTGGTACCGCTGAAAGCCGTGCTGCTGAACCTGCTGAGCATCGGCGCGTCCTACGGCATCATGGTCGCGGTCTTCCAGTGGGGCTGGGGCGGCGCGCTGATCGGCCTGGAGTCCACGGTGCCGATCGTGTCGTTCATCCCGATGTTCATGTTCGCGATCCTGTTCGGCCTGTCCATGGACTACGAGGTGTTCCTGCTGTCCCGGGTGCGGGAGGAGTACCTGCGCACCGGGGAGAACCGCACCGCGATCGTGCGGGGCATCTCCGGCACCGCCCGGGTCATCACCTCGGCCGCGCTCATCATGGTGGCGGTCTTCCTGTCCTTCGCCGTCGCGGACGACCCGTCGACGAAGATGTTCGGCCTCGGCCTGGCCACCGCCATCTTCGTCGACGCCACGATCGTGCGCATGGTGCTGGTACCGGCGACCATGACCCTGCTCGGCAACGCCAACTGGTGGCTGCCGAAGTGGCTGGACCGCCTGCTGCCCGGCGGCCACGAGCCGCTGGACGAGGCACCACCGGTCCGGGAACTGGAGACGGTGCACTAGTAGTGCTTTGTTAGGTTGTTGTGGCGTGTCCGTTGTATGAGCGTTGTGGCGGTGTTTGGCTGCGGTGCGTGGATGAGCGGGGTCTCGTTCGGGTGCGAGCGCAGTTGGAGGACTTCACCAGCGTTGGTGGGACAAGGTCCCCGGGGCGAGGTCCGGGCATCAAGTAGCCCTTCATACGGCGGTGCTGCAGCGTCAGCTGCGTGTCAATGCCCTGGGATCGTGGAGGGCGTCGTTATGCGGCGCGGGCCTCCATGGCGCAGGCCTCGGATCGTTCGTAGTCGATGGGGGATCGCCAGTCGCAGACGGAGTGCCGGCGACGCCGGTTGTAGAAGTCGGTGATCCAGGTGGCGATCTTCAGCCGGGCCTCGGTGCGGGTACGGAACTGATGGCGGTGGACGTACTCGACCTTGATGGTGGAGAAGGTGGCCTCGGCGACGGCGTTGTCGAAGCACGATCCGACCCGGCCCATCGACTGGCGTACCTTCCACCGGTTGCAGGTCCGGGCGAAGTCGGCCGAACCGTATTCGCTGCCTCTGTCGCTGTGGAAGATCACCCCGTTGACGTTGCCGCCTCGGGTGACGGCGGCCATGTTCAGCGCGGCGACGACCAGCCCGGCGTCGTGGTGGGCGCCCATCGCGTAGCCGAGGATCCGACGCGAGTACAGATCGATGACAGTGGCCAGGTAGAGCTTGCCCTCGTCGGTGCGGATCTCGGTCATGTCGCCGCACCAGACGCGGTCCGGCGCCGACGCGGTGAACTTGCGTCTGACCAGGTCCGGCGCGGCCGGACGTGTGCCCTGGCGGGTCAGGCTCCGGCGGCGACGCCCGACCCGGGCGGTCAGGCCGGAGGCGGCCATGACCTGCGCGATCGTGTTGTCCGAGACCCGCCAACCCTGCTCGCGCCACTCGATCCCGATACGAGGGCTGCCGTAGGCGCCGCCCGAGTCGTCGAACACCCTCCGGACCGCCGCCGCCAGCCGGACACGCCGGTCACCGCGGCGGGTCGGCGGCCGGTCCCGCCACTTGTAGAACCACGACTCGGACACCCCCAACGCCCGGCAGGCCACCGCGTGCGGCACGGAATGCTCGGTCCTCTGGGAAGCGATGAAAGCGGCCACGCTCACCGGCCCGTCGCTTCCTTGACCCACAGGACCACGGATCGCTTGAGGACATCACGCTCCATCGCCAACTCAGCGTTTTCCCGCCGCAGCCGGGCCAGCTCCGCCCGCTCGTCCTCGGCCAACTGCCCGGCAGAGGCCTCACCACGAATCTCGCGGTCCCTCTTCACCCAGTTGGCCAGGGTCCCGCTGTTGATCCCCAGGTCACGAGCAACCTGCGCGATCGACTTGCCCGTCTCCCGCACTATGCGCACCGCGCCCGCCCGGAACTCCGGATCGAACTGCCGTCTCGTTTCAGCCATGAACCTCTATCCCTCAAGCTCTGGCCTCCACGCTACGAGGGGATGGGCAGTTAGGGTGACGTCGCTTTCCGTCAAGGTGGCTGTCGTGCCCGTGTGGCGTTTGTCGGCGTACAGGACCGGGTGCACAGGCAGGTACGCCGGAGCGTACAGAGATCGACGTGCCAGAAGGGCCGGCAGTGTCTGTAGAGCAAGCCTCCATGTCACACAGTGGACCTACTCGACAACTACACTCCGTCACTGCCGGGGACAGGGTCCCGCCCAGACCAGATCGCGGCAGAAGCGGATGCCCCGGAGAGATGCAAAGTGCGCGCGGGTGCTGGTGGGTCGTTCTTCGACGGCGTTGATGCCCCTGATTGAAGGCATGCGCGGCGGTCACCGTGGCCTGTCTGAACACGTGACGCGTTATGCCGGATCATGGGTCGGGTGGCCGGGAGCGTGTCAGGTGACCAACATGAGCCGCCCTTTGTGAAGCACCGTGGGCTGTTGTACGCGGTCGCGTACCGAGTGCTCGGCAGCGTCAAGGAAGCCGAGGACGTAGTGCAGGAGGCCTGGTTGCGGTGGAGTCGCGTCGAACCGGCCACGGTGGTGGACACCGAAGCCTTTCTGGTTCGGGTGACCATCCGGCTGGCGATTGATCAGCTGCGCAGCGCGCGTGTGCGGCGTGAGTCGTACGTCGGACCGTGGCTGCCTGAGCCCATCCTCACCCGGCCGGACATCGCCGACGATGTGGTCCTTGCCGATTCTGTTTCCACTGCGCTGCTCTTGGTCCTGGAGACGTTGTCTCCGTTGGAACGCGCGGTTTTCGTGCTGAGCGAGGCGTTCGGGTACCCGCATGCCGAGATCGCGCACTTCGTGGGGCGTGGGGAGCCGGCGGTACGGCAGCTCGCGCACCGGGCACGGAAGGCGGTCGAGAGCCGCCGGCGCCGATATGACAGCGACCCCGTGACCCGGCAGCAGGTGACCGAGCGATTCCTGGCCGCCTGTTCCGGTGGTGACATCACCGCACTGATCGAGGTTCTGGCACCGAACGTGACGATGGTCAGCGACGGCGGCGGCCTCACCGGCGCGCCACGCAAACCGATCCACGGTTCGAGCCTCGTGGCCCGGGCCATCGTCGTGCTCTCCCGGCAACAACCGGTGGGCTCGACGGCCCGGGTGCTCCACCTCAACGGTGGCCCCGGTGTCGTCGTCCGCTGTGACGGAACGCCGGTGCTCGCGATGATCCTGCACATGGTGGACGGTTTGGTTCAGACCATCCACGTCGTCAGCAACCCACGGAAGCTGACAGCGATAGCACTGTGATCTGAAGCACTCAACACCGTGTCACATATCGGGGTCACCGCCTCGTCCGTGAGCGACTGGTAGACCGCCGCTTTCATGGATACGGAGACGCCGATGTTCGCCATCTATCTCACGGTGACCCTGCTCGCCTCAGCCCTCAACGGTTCGGCTGCCATCGCGAACGTGATCGGCCACGAATACCCGAAGACGGAGGCGGACCGCAATCAGGTACCCCGATCCTGGGTGCGGCCATTGGGAATGCTCCTGGGCGCAGGCGCGCTCGGCTTGCTGGTCGGGTTCGTCGTGCCGGTTGTGGGTACGCTCGCGGCAGCCGGTCTGGTCTTGTACTTCCTCGGCGCGCTGGGCGCACATGTGCGGGCGGGCAATTTCCGACTCGGCGCCTGGGCACTGTTCTTCGGACTCGCTCTGGCCGCACTCACCGTCAACCTCGCCTATCACCGGGACGCTTGATGGAACTGGTCGGTGGGATCAGCGCTGGAGGTCATGTCGGCGTCGGCCTACCAACGTGTCTGGCAGCGTGAGCCGCCGCACTCGCGTCCGAACCGGCACGTCGCCGGCGGACGGCCGGTGTGCCAAGCCGATGAGCGAATGGCATCCGCTCATCGGCACGGCCGTGCAGCAGCTCTGCGGCCCGCGGTCACGTACGGTGATGCCCGGTCGGCGGCAGATCCGGATACCCGAGAGAATCTTATGGTCTCCTCATCGCGCTATCGGACTGGTCACCAGTCACAGCATCGGATCTCGAAGCCGAGACCACGCAGGCTGGCCCACGACGAAAGCCGATCAATGTCATTACGATTGCGGTGCGACGGGCAGGCCGACCGGAGGGTCGGTGGCAATGTTCATCGCTGCGGCGAGGATAGTCAGGATCGGGATCACTGCTTGGGGGGCGAGGTCGTACTCGCCACGCCGCCTCTGCACGATCAGCCCCGCCCCCTGCAATGCCCGCAGATGATGGTAGAGCTGGCCGCTGGTCGTGTCGCCCTGGATCGCGCCGAGCGCCTCCTGAAGGTCGACGTTGGTGCGGCGGCCCTCGCGCAGCAGCGCCCCCAGCAACGCCAGCCGCGGCAGGCTGCCGAGGGACTCCAGGATGCCCACCGCCGGACCCCAGTCCGCCGGCAATAGCTCGGCGAGTGGTACCTGCCTGGCCCAGAGCAGTTCCCTGTCGGCCACGTACCCCGCATAGCCCAGCGTCCCGGGCAGGGACTGCTCCTCAGCCTCGCGGTGCCAGGCGTGCAGCACCCCCGTCAGTGGGTTCGCAGTTCGCGCGGTGCGCTCCGGCGTAGATGCGCCGTCGATCTGGTTCTCCAGATGGGCGATCCGTCGCTCAAGCTCGTCGAGCCTGTTGTCGTTCATGATCGTCTCCTACGCTGATCCGTAACTACGGAGTAGCGTAGAGGGTCGCGTGATTAAGCTGCAACGCAGTTCGGAGAAACGTCTAGTGCGATCCTCCCGCGAGGGTCACGTGTCCATCCACCGCGGGCTCCATGGAAGTAAGAACGGAGCGTGAGGCGAGATTCTTCAACCGGCCGGACGCTGCCGACAGACCAACGACCTCTATTCGGCACGAGCGCGCGCAGCGGGCAGCCTGCGTGCGCGTCACGCCGCGTGACCGCCTCTGCAGGCTGCCGCGCAAGCTCGGCGGCAGATCCGGGCGCCTGATCTTGGCGAGACATATGGCAGGCAGGAAGGCGCCGCCGACGGCTCGGTAGGGCAGCGTTGCGTTCTGGGTCATCAGCCGATCGGATGACCGAAGGCGATGATCGGCTATTTCCATGTGCGACGGACACCCCACGACGCGTAGGAAGGAGGCATGACCAACGAGGTGACCGTTCCCCTGCTGCCGTGCGCATCCATTGACGACATCGAAACCTTCTACGGAGTTCTCGGTTTCCGCACCACGTACAAGCAACGCAAGCCCAACGCGTGTGTGGGCGTGCAGCGGGAAGACCTGCATCTACAGTTCTTCGAGATCGCCGGATTTGACCGGGAGCAGTCCTATGGCTCCTGCCTCGTACTCACCGCGGACATCGAGGGACTACATCGGGCATTCGCAGCCGGCATGCGCGCCGCATACGGCAAGGTACTGGTGTCCGGAACGCCGCGGATGACCCGGCCCAGGGCGCGGAAGAACGCCGACGGGTTGGGCGGGTTCAGCGTCATCGACCCGGGCGGCAACTGGATCCGCGTCTTTCGGGACGCCGCCACCGCGCCCATGCCGGTCGCCACGCCTGCCGGGCGGCTGGCCAAGGCCCTAGCGAATGCTGTCGTGCAGGCCGATTCCAGGGGAAACGTCGGACAGGCCGTTCGGATTCTCGACAGCGCGTTGGCCCGCCCGCAAGCCGACGACGACCCGGTCGAGCAGGTAGAGGTCCTGGTCTACCGCGCCGAACTCGCGATGGTGCTGCACGATCCAAAGACTGCGGCCGAGATGCTGGCCCGCGCCCAGTCCGTCACGCTCACGGAAGACGAATCCGAAAGGGCGGCAACCGCGTTCGACAACGCCGCCGAACTCGCAGCAGCACTGCGGTGACTCACCATACGAACGCCTCCCTTATCTCGGCACGACCGCGCACTGGGCTCTGCCGTCCTCGGTCACGTACTGTGACGCCCTGTCTGCGGCAGAAGCGCGCACGTGACCTTGGTCGGCGCGTCCGTTCGAGCTGTCAGGCGTACGAGGGCCGGCGCGGGTCCAGCAACTCGGTGACGCGGCCACGGTCGAGGACTTCGATGAGTGCGTCGGTACCGCGTTTGACCTTGACCGCTATCTCCTCTGGGTGCAGAGGGATCAGCGCGAGCAACGCGATTCGGATGCCGCCGCCGACGTCGATTGTCCGGGCCTCTGGCGGCACCCGCAGCATCGGCGTGACGACGACTCCGGCGAATGGGGTGTCCGTAGCGTACGGCTGCGCGGGATCGCCGTTCGGCACGGAATGCCATTCGCCGATCCAGGTTCCGTACTCGTGCGGCAGCCGAGCTACCTGCTTGAGGATCCGCAGCGGCCACCCGGTTTCGTCGCCGAGCCCGGCTACCTCGGTCAGCGGCCAATCTGCCGGCAGGCTGAGCATCAGTTCGGCGTAGGGGCTGATGTCGTGGCCCTCCGGGACCGTCATCGGCAGCTCACTCATCCCAGAAGTGATCAGCGTCCGGTACGGGCGTTCCTCGCTCGGGGTCACGACATAGACATGCACACCGACCAGGTGCGAGGTGATCTCGTGGTAGACGAACTCGCCGCGCCCGAAGTGTTCCTCGATGTGTCGGTCGATCGCGTCGGCGAAGGCCTGCTGCGGCCCTTGCGCCGGTACGAACCCGTCGTGCAGCGACTGATGATAAAGGACTCCTGACCCGCGCGACTCGTTTATGGCGACGCAGCCTATGCAAGGGTCCATCGGGGGCGCGACCGGGGGCACGCTCATCGTCACGAGCGCGCAGCGGGCAGCCTGCGTGCGCGTCACGCCGCGTGACCGCCTCTGCAGGCTGCCGCGCAAGCTCGGCGGCAAGAGCGGATGTTTCATGCCGGCTGACCTACCAAATTCGACGGGACGCTGGTGGCGGCCTAGGCAGTGTCTCGAAGTCGCGGCGTGTTGGTGATCGATAGACGGCGAGGTCTCCGGTAAAGGGTTCTACGACCAAGAAGAACCTGAATACCGGAGACCTCGTGCCCACGATAGCGGTGACGAGGCGGTTCGACCTGAGCGACGCACAGTGGGCGGTGCTGCAACCCTTGCTGCCGCCTGCTACGGATCGTGGCAAGCCGTGTACGCGCTGTTCCGCAGATGGCGGCGCGCCGGAGTCTGGCAACAGATCATC
Organism: Micromonospora sp. KC207; assembly: GCF_004348615.1. NCBI lineage: Bacteria > Bacillati > Actinomycetota > Actinomycetes > Micromonosporales > Micromonosporaceae > Micromonospora > Micromonospora sp. KC207. The sequence goes on along the minus strand of NZ_SMKJ01000082.1, from coordinate 11,958 downwards.
ACCGCACTACAGACCCGAGCCGACGCCGCCGGGCTCATTGGCTGGGACGTCAGCATCGACTCGACCAGCGCCCGGGCGCACCAGCATGGCGCCCGCGCCCGCAGGCGAAGCGGCCATCAGGCAGAACCGCCTGGTCCCGAGCCAGCCGATCACGCGCTGGGCCGGTCCCGCGGCGGGCTGACCACGAAGATTCACCTGGCCTGCGAACAGGGCCAGAAGCCGCTGTCGATCGTGTTGACCGCCGGGCACCGCGGCGACAGTCCGCAATCGCCGCGGTGCTTGACGGCATCCGTGTGCCCCGACTCGGGCCTGGCAGGCCTCGCGTCCGACCCGACCGGGTCATCGCCGACCGTGCGTACACCTCACGCGCCAACCGGGCGTTGCTGCGACACCGCGGGATCAAAGCCTGCATCCTGAGCAAGGTCGACCAGGACGCCCACCGGCGCGCCCGAGGCTCGAAGGGCGGCCGCCCGCCGGCGTTCGACGCGGCCGTCTACCGGCAGCGCCACGCCGTGGAGTGCGGCATCAACCGGCTCAAACGCAACCGGGCCGTGGCCACCAGGTTCGACAAGCTCGCCGTCCGCTACCTGGCATCGATCCACATCACCGCCATCAACGAGTGGCTACATGCACTCCGAGACACTGCCTAGTGCCCGATGACGCCCTGGAGGTCCACGGCTACCTGGATCGCCGCGATGGTCTTGCGCTTGTGCAGGTTCTCGACCTTCGCCTGTCCACCCATCGACAGCAGCGGCACGAAGATGAACGACTCGTCGTACGGCAGCTCCCCATGCGCTGCGACCGCCTTCGGGAAGATGTCCCAGTGGAGGTTGTCGGAGAGTTCCTCGGGGCCATCCAAATCGACCATGAACAGGAAGTTGTGCAGGGTGGTGTTGAGTCCTACCGTACGGCCTAGGCGGTACAGGATGCCGATCACGCCCGCGCTGGGTTCCCACGTGATGAGGTCTCCCAGACCGGTGACCATGATCGGGATCGCGATCCCGTCGCCCTGGGTCTTGCCGATGCAGTCGCCGACCTCGTCCTCGTACACCTTCGGGTTGATCACCCGCAGGAATCCCTCGGCGAACGTCCCGTACCCGTACCGCTCCCAGATCTCGACGAGATCGTCCGGCACGCGGCCCCGATACTCCTCGATGACCTCGGGCTCGACGGGAGCGTGCGGCACGAAGTCGGCAATCTCGATCATGCGCTCGAACCTACCTGAACGCGCAGCCGGGCCCTGGCCTTCGTTCTGACAGGCGGGCACGTCAGCGATTTCACCGTTCGAGCCGCTGATGGCCGCGATCCGTGTCGACGAGCTACAAGCACTTCGAGACACGGCCTAGGCCCAATACCGGTTACTTTGGCCGATTAGGGTCGTTGTAGAGGTTATGCCGCGTGCTGGTCAGGTGAAGTCGTCGGGTGAGCGTCTGTCGGACCGGATCGCGATCGGGGTGCTCACCCGGACGTTCTCGCCAGAGCTGATCGACGAGGTGTTGGCGTCGACGGGCCGGGTGCAGCAGCGGTCACGGTTGTTGCCGTCTCGGGTGGTCGTGTACTTCGTCCTGGCGATGTGCCTGTTCTTCGGGCAGGGCTACGAGGAGGTGCTCCGGCTGCTGACGCAGGGTCTGCCCGGTCAGCGCCGGTGGGAGGGGGCGTGGCGGGTGCCGACCAGCGCAGCGATCTGGAAGGCCCGGGCGAGGGTGGGCGTCGAACCGTTTCGGGCGCTGTTCGACCGGGTCTGCCGGCCGGTAGCGACCGCCGACACGGCGGGGGCGTTCTATCGGCGGTGGCGCTTGGTCGCGGTGGACGGCACCACGTTCGACATCCCCGACACGGACTCCAACGTGGACCACTTCGGGCGTCCCGGATCGGCCCGTGGTGACGGGAGGGCCGCGTACCCGCAGGCCAGGATGGCGGTGCTGGTCGAGTGCGGCACCCACGCCGTATTCGCCGCAGCGATCGGGCCGCTGGCCACCCATGAACGGGTCCTGACCCTGGACCTGCTGCCCGCGTTGTCACCGGGAATGCTGCTGCTGGCCGACCGCGGCTTCCCGGGCTACGACCTGTGGCAGGCCGCCCGCGCGACGGGCGCGGACCTGTTGTGGCGAACCAGAACGTCATCCCGGCTGCCCGTTGACGCGCAACTTCCTGACGGCTCATACCTGTCGAGCATCGCCTCGACCGCCGACCACTACCGCCGCCAGCATGCGATCACCGTGCGGGTCGTGGAGTACACGATCGATGGCAGTGACACCGTCTACCGGCTGATCACCACCATCCTGGACCACGCCGCGGCGCCCGCCGAAGACCTCGCCGCGCTTTATGCCCAAAGGTGGGAGGTCGAGTCGACCCTCGACGAACTCAAGACCCACCAGGGCGGTCCCGGCATGATCCTACGGTCACAGCATCCCCTCGGCGTCGAGCAGGAACTCTACGGACTGCTGCTGTCGCACCACGCGATCCGGACGCTGATGCACCACGCCGCTGCCAGCGTCGAGCACGACCCCGACCGGATGTCGTTCACCCGCACCCTCAACATCGTCCGCCGCCAGATCACCGCCCAGGCGGCCTTTTCCCCCCAGCAGACTCGCCCGCGCGATCACCACAACCCTGGCTGAGATCCTCGAACGGCTCCTGCCGCCACGCCGCCAGCGCACCAACCCCCGCGTCATCAAACGCAAGATGTCCAACTGGGCACTCAAACGCGCCGAGCATTACCACCCGCCCGAACCACTCCACCCGGCCATCACCATCTACGCCGCAACCGAACCCGCACGCACAAAACCACAGACGAAGACACCAAAGTAACCGGTATTGGGCCTAGGCCGCTACCACACACCCGACCTGACAACCCGACTACAACGACTCCAAGACGCCCTCCGTGTCGACCCCTACAACGAACACCTCCACCATCTAGCCGCTGACACACTCATCGCACTCGGCAAACCAGAAGACGCCCGGGCCTTTCTCGCCCGCTACCACCAGAGGCTCGCCGAAACGGTCCCCACGAAAGCCTGACCAACTCGTAGGCCGCCCGACTTGATGTCGTTCATTGGTACGCGGCCTGCCCTCGGTTCGGAGTAGTAGTGCAAGACTTTGCCCCGCAGGCAACGCAGCAGACTCGTCTCCTTCGTGTGGGGTGGCGGGCGGGCCTTTCGTGATCTAGGAACCTGTAGTGAACATGGAATCCCTGGGAGGTTCCGAACTGCCAAAACATGTCAATAGCAACGAAAGGTACCTGCTGGAGGAGCAGCGTCGAACGATCAGGATGCATATCCCCAGTTCGGGAACCGCTGCGCCCGGCTACCGTGCCGGGCGAGGATCGGCTGCTCCGGTTTTGCGAAAGAGATGGGTCGATGACCTGCCGCTACCGGTTCATCTCTGAGCACCGCGCCTACGGCGTGAAGCGGCTGTGCCGGGTCCTGGGTGTGGGCCGTTCGGGGTTCTACGCGTGGGAACGGGCCGCGCCCGCGCGTGCCCAGCGTGCTGCGGCCGAGGACGGCCTTGCCACGGAGATCGCCGCGATCCACGCCGAGCACCGCAGCGCATACGGGTCCAAGCGGGTCACTGCCGAGCTGCGCCGCCGCGGCCGTCCGGTCAACCGCAAGAAGGTCGAGCGGATCATGCGCCAGCGACGGATCGTCGGGATCACCCGGCGTCGTCGCAGAAGCCTGACCCGGCGGAACCCCACCGTCGCGCCTGCGGCGGATCTGCTCGGGCGTGACTTCACCGCCACAGCACCTGGGCGGCGGTTCGTCGGCGACATCACCTACCTGCCTACCGAGCAGGGCTGGCTGTACCTGGCGACCGTGATCGACCTGTACTCCCGCGAGGTCGTCGGGCACGCCATGGCCGAGCACATGCGCGCCGAGCTGGTCTGCGACGCGATCGACCTTGCCTGTCGCCGCGGCCTGACCCGACCCGGCGCGATCTTTCATTCCGACCGCGGATCGCAATACTCCTCGGCCTGCTTCGCCGCGAAACTGGCTGCGGCCGGGATGCTGCCGTCGATGGGCAGGACCGGGATCTGCTACGACAACTCCGCTGCGGAGTCGTTCTTCGCGACCCTCAAGACCGAGATCGGCACCAGGGTCTGGGTCACCCGCCACCAGGCACGACAGGCAGTCTTCGCGTACATCGAGATCTACTACAACCGCCGGCGCCTACACTCAACGCTCGGCTACCGCACGCCCCACGAGGCATGCACCGCCTACTACCGTCACGATCACGCCCTTGCAGCGTGAGAACCCGGTGTCCACTCCCAGGGTGGAAGCTCAGTGCGGGTTGCCCCCGACCAAAGTGGCTCGGTCGTTTCTGGCCTGCAGTGGACCGGCCGACATCAACCGTGCGCTCTATCGTGGGCAACGTCGTGGCACGCCTTCAGAAAGGTGATGAATGTGAGGCCTCCACAACGCCAAGGCCGGAATCGAGGTGCCGGACTGATGCACCGCCTGCGGGCGCTGCTGCTCGTGCTGGTCGGCGTGGCCGCGGTTGTCGCGGTCCCGGCACCGGCGCAGGCCGCGTCCAGCTACCCCAAATGCAGCGGCTGGATCACGGTGGACACGGCGATTACGGGCGTGCAGGGCCAGATCTGCCTGTACAACCAGGACTGGGTCTTCCAAACCAAGTTCTGGCTGCGAAACCAGTCGTCGAGCAACTTCTTCATCCGCAGCATGCACGCCGACTATGTCCAGGGATCGGTCACCCCACGGATCTGTATGCAGGATGTGTGGCTGCACGCCGGAACCACGACCTAGTGCGACAGCTGGGTCGAGGACTTCGCCCCCACGTCGTTCGACTACCAGCGTGGACAGGGCTACCTGCAGTACTGGGACCCGTTCCAGGCCCGCTACGAACACCGGTACTTCGACACGCCCAACACCTAGCCGCACCGCACCGGCCCCTGGCGCGATGACGCCCCGACCACGTCGTCGCACAAGGGGTCGGCGTGTCGCGCCGCCCGCCGGAGCAGGGTGTTTGGCGGCGGGCGTGTTTGATCGTCACCGACTCCCGGTCCCCAAGGCAGCTACTTGGAGGCGATCGAAGCTGCCCTCGTCGCCAATCCGGCGCTCGTCCTCTACCGGGTCCTGCACGGCCCCCGCACTACCAGGTGCTCAAACAGCACCTGGTCCGGCTGTTGGAGCTGCGTGACCCACGGGACCGCAGCCTGGATGCTGGGCCGGACACTGAACCGGACGGCGGCACGGGTTCTGCCTGATGCCCGACAAGCCTTGCTAGTACGCGGCCGACCACACTCTTTTGCCGCGAAGTGCTCGTTACGTTCAGCGACCGTCTTCGGGCGCTCGCGTCCGGACGTGCCGACGAGCGGACATTGACGTGGCCGCTCAAATGCTCAGCCCGCGGATGTGAGGTCGGCGGTTCGGGTCAAGGTAGCGGTGACTTCGAGGAGGTTCCGTAGTACCGGTCCTTCGCGGGTGGGCATCCATGCGACGACGGTCTCGGCGTGGTCATCGGCCAGGGGTACGAACACGACTCCGGTACGTCGGATGCTGCGGGCCGAGCGGGCGAGGCGGGTCACCCCGACGCCTGCGGTGACGAGGCCGAGCAGGTTCGGTACGCCGTCGGCGCGTTGGACGACCCTGGGGGTGAACCCGGCGGCGGCGAAGTCCCGGTCGTACTTGGCGTGCCAGGGCGGCCACGACTCCCGCGGCGTGAGAACCCAGTTTTCGGCGGCAAGGTCGGACAAGCGCAGTACGTCGCGGGTAGCGAGGGGGTGCCCGGCGGGTAGCACCGCGCAGACCGGTTCGACAGCCAGTACTCGGGTCGCCAGGTCGGCGACCAGCGGCGGGCGGGTGAACGCGGCGTCGAAACGCCCAGCACGCACGCCAGCGACGAGTTCATCGATCGGTACGTTATGGGTCGTCAGTTCGAGGTCGGGGAATCGCTCTCGCATGGCTCGCACGACCGGCGGCAGCATGTAGTTGGCGGTCGAGGTAAGAAATGCCAGGTTGAGGCGGCCCATTTCACCGCGGCCAGCACGCTGCACCACGACGACGGCGGTGTCGAAGCGGGCGAGGACGGCGCATGCTTCCGGCAGGAAGACCTGTCCGGCGGCGGTCAGCCGGGTGCCGCGAGTATCGCGGTCGAACAGGCGTACACCCAGGCTGCGTTCGAGAGCTTTGATCTGCTGCGACAGTGACTGTTGAGCCAGGTTCAGGTGTTCCGCGGCACGGCTGAAGCTGAGGTGCTCGGCCACGGCGACGAAGTATCGCAGTTGCCGCAGCTCGATGCTCACAGGCTAAGACTGTAACCGCTGAAGGAAGGCTGTGTTGGCGGCGTATCGGCACGGTTCGGCAAGGTAGTTCCTCTAGACGTGGGCAACGCATACAGGAGCGACGGTGGAAATGATGGAGACAGGCCGGGTGTGGCTGATCACGGGTGCCTCAGCCGGATTCGGTCGAGAGCTGGTGTTGGCAGCTCTCGCCGCCGGAGACCGGGTAATGGCCACCGCGCGACAACCGCACCAGCTGAACGATCTTGTCACCCTCGGAAGGGGCCGGGTGCGGACGGCGCCGTTGGATGTCACTGACGATGCTCAGGTAGCGGCTTCGGTCGAGCGGGCGATCGCCGAGTTCGGCCGGATTGACGTGCTGGTGAACAACGCCGGCCACGGCAGTGTCGGCGCCGTCGAGGAACTCGACCTTGCCGACCTGCGAGCCTTGATGGACGTAATGTTCTTCGGTGCTGTCGCGGTGACCAAAGCCGCTCTGCCGCACATGCGTGCCCAGCGGAGCGGGGCAATCATTCAGCTCAGCTCGATGGGCGGTCAGTTGAGCATGCCGGGATTCGGGGCGTACTGCTCGGCAAAGTTCGCGCTTGAGGGTCTGTCCGAGGCGCTGGCGGCGGAGGTCGCCCCGTTCGGTGTCCGCGTATTGATCGTGGAGCCAGGAGCGTTCCGGACAGAGTTCGGCGGTCACCGGATGCACCGATCACGGATCATTGATGAATATGCTGTGTCAACGGGGTCTACCCGCTCCGCAGTTGAGGCCATGGACGGCACCCAGCCTGGCGACCCGGCGAAGGCGGCGCGGGTCATTCTAGAGGTGCTCGACAGCGCTGAGCCACCGCTGCGGCTGGCACTGGGCAACGACGCAGTCGACCACATCACCGCCCACCACGAACTGTTGCGGACCGACTTGGCAAGGTGGGAGAAGCTCGGCCGTTCGACAGATCTGGACTGAAGGCGTCGGCGCCCGGGCACCCCCGCATCCCATCGGTCGAATACGCGCTCATGCCGCCGAGCTTGCGCGGCAGCCTGCAGAGGCGGTCACGCGGCGTGACGCGCACGCAGGCTGCCCGCTGCGCGCGCTCGTGCCGAGAACAGTGCATCCAGCAACGCGGATAGGCGACTCGGAAAGTTGCGCGCTTATGGCGGGTTGATTGGACGAATCCGGTCTGACGCGGGTCGAAAGTCGCGCTATCCGGGTCGCGTCGGACACCGCTCTCGCGCTGCCGATTTTGATTGGCCGCAGGCTATTCAAATAGGTGTCGGTGCTGACGGCTCCAGCCAATCCGTATTGCGCTGTCGTCCAGGGTGCGATCGGCCTGCCAGGCCAGCTGAGGCTGCCGGCCGTCAGCCGCGAGCTGCCTCGCCCGGTCCAGAACAATTTGCTGCTGGTCGATGACCTCATCGATCAGGCCGTCGGTCGAGGTGAGCCCGTATGCCTCGGCGAATCGTTCAAGGCGCCGCCGGCGTCAGCCTCCGCGACGTGCAGATCGCCGCCCGCCACGCCGACCCGCGAACCACCATGCGCTACGACCGAGCACGCAGGAACCTCGACCGGCACCCAACTACATCCTCGCCGCCTACATGGCCTCCGGGACATAGCCGGCGGCACTCGCGGCTTTGCCGAGTTGAGTGCGGCGCTGGAGCGCGATCGAGCAGGTCGAAGGATCGCCGATGAGTTTCGAGAGGCCGCACGGTCGACCCTCACGAAACCGACTACCAGGAGAGCTCGTGACCTCGATCCAGCCCGTCGTCAGCACGCCAGACCTGCCCCGGCTCCGCACCTTCTACGAGACGGTGCTCGGCGCGACGCAGACCCTCCGCGTACCCGAGGAAGGCCCTGAGTTCTACGTCGAGCTGCGGATCGGCGCGACCACACTCGGGCTCGTGCAGGAGGCGAACACCCAGATCGGCGCACCGGTGCGGATCATCCTCAGCGCCGACGTCGCAGACGTCGATGCACTGCTCCCCGCGGTCGAGTCGGCCGGTGGCACAGTGCCGGGACAGCCCAACGACATGCCGTGGGGCCAGCGCGTCGCGCACGTCCTCGACCCCGACGGCAACATGCTCAACCTGAACAAGTGGCTCTAAGGCGTGTCCCCGTCCTTGAAGTGCAGATCCACTGCACGCTTCTGCCGCGAGGCGTGCGCCGGCAGGGCGCGTTGTGTTCGCCGCTGGCGATTGGCGTACAGGCAGTATTGGCTACGAGTCTTGGACGAGGAAACACCCGTGCCGGCCGTCGGTGGAGATGAACGCGAACGCCACCGGTGCGGCACCGAGGTTGAGGTAGAACGGCTTGCCGTTCGCTTCTAGGCGCAGTAGGGGCCGCCACGGCCCGCCCTTGGGCCAGTCGTGCCCGTTGAATAGCAGTGCCGTCCCGCCGATCTTGTCCTGGTCCAGTGCCTGGAAGTAGCGGTCCCGTTCATGTGGCGGCAGCGCCATGTAGGCGTCGAACGGCAGGTGCTCGGGGTCCTCACCGCGGACCAGCTCGACGGTGTACTCCGCCGGCGACCCATCATCGTGGTAGAGGGCTGGGCCGCTGGTCAGTGGGCTGGTCGGCCCGTCGAAGACGCCGCCGGGCTGGATGATGACGGCGTTCTCGCCGCCGTCGGGGAAGATGACGTCCGGGTCGAAGTCCTCCACGTCGCTGCCGTGGTCGCCATGGGTGACGAACACGTAGGCCAACCGCCCCAGGCCGGCTCCGGTGAGCTCGGGCTCCAATACGATCTGGCAGACAAACCGCATCGGGGTGTCCCAGCCTTGGCTGACCGGCCACTGCGGTTCGGTAAGCCAGACGGGCTGACCGCCGAACTTGGTGACCGGCTCGGTCACCGGCGCCTCGGCGCGGTGATAGTTCGCGATCCGCCATACGGCAGCCATGGCGGCGACCGTAGCAGACAGCGACGCCGACGCGGTGGCCTCGGTGCTCGCCGAGGTCTGGAACCCGTACACCGATAGGGTCCACCGCGACGACCCCGAAGACCCCTACGCCGCCCGCATCCAGGCCTATGCCAGGCAGGACCCCACCCTGTTGTCGCGGCTCGGCCCGTACGTGCTCACCGACGTCAACGTGCTGCCCATCGCGCAACCCATGCCCGCCGTCGACCAACCGGACGTCGACGAGCCCGACCACGACTGGGAGATCGCACCCGACGGCCGGTACCTCATCACCGACGGCACCGCCCGCACCCAGTATGCGCCGCGATCGCCTACGCGTTCTGGCGCATCCAAGCCCAGCCCATCGCCGTCACCACTTCGGCGCCGTTGGCCGGGCCGCCCGCCGCCGCGCCGCCCGAGCCTCCATCGTCCACGACACCCGCGTGGTGATGCTGCGGCGCACCTCCGCTGTGACCGAGCCCGTCGAAGGACCCGCCAGGTGGCACTACCGGGTCCGGTTCGTCGTACGCAGCCACTGGCGACGCCTCATCGACAAACACGGCCAGACGTACCGGATCTGGATCCACGCCCATATCAAGGGACCGCCGCCATGCCCGCCTCCCACCGCCCCCCAACCAAGGAGACACCACCGGTGCCTGACGAGCTTTTGTTCACGGTGAACGGCATCAACGCGGTATGAGCGCAGCGGATCTCGCTGGTCGAAGCCGGCCTGCTGGGGCGTCAACACCTACAGCAATGGATCATCGACCATCCCGCCTCCCGGTTCCGCCGCACCCTGGCAGGTTCCGCCCTGCTCAGCGGGCCTGTGGTCCGGCCAGCAACCGCCCCCCCGCCATGAGCAACCGGCGGTACTTGGCCGGCTCGGCGAGCACCCCCAGGTGCTCCAGCGGATTGCCGTCCGTCGCGATCAGGTCGGCGTACGCACCCGGGGCGATCACCCCCAGGGTGCCCTCCGCGCCGAGCATCGCGGCGGCGGTGGAGGTGGCCGAGCGGATGATGTCGAGCGGCCTCTGCACCTCCCGCCGCAACTGGAACTCGTCGAGCTGGTGGCGCTGCATCCCACCCAGCAGGTCGGTGCCGAAGACGATGTTGACGCCACCCCGGTGCGCGGTCTCCAACGCCCCCAGGCCCGCATCGAGCACGTCGTACACCTTGCGGTGGACGTGCTCCGGTATGCCGGCGGCCCGGCCGTCTCGGGCGATGGCCTGGTAGGTGACCAGGGTGGGGACCAGATAGGCCCCGGTGGCACGGAACAGTACGACGCTGCTGTCGTCGAGCAGGTTGCCGTGTTCGATGCTCCGTACCCCGCACTGCAGCCCTCGGTTGATCGCCTCCGCCGTGTACGCGTGGCCGGCGACGTACCGCCCCGCCGCGCGGGCCTCGGCCACGATGGCGGTGATCTCGTCCAGTGCGAACTGGGTGGCCTCGATCCGGTCGGTCGGCGAGGTGACCCCGCCACCCAGCATGATCTTGATGTGGTGCGCCCCCTTGCGAAGTTCGTCGCGGGCCGCGCGGCGGCACTCCGCGACGCCGTCGCACACCCGGCCGAAGTCGGGGCAGCAGTACGGGACGGTCCCGACGTTGCGGCCGGGACGTCGTACGTCGCCGTGGCCCCCGGTCTGGGAGAGCGCCTTGCCGGCGAAGAACAGCCGGGGCCCGGTGACGAGGCCGTCGGCGATGGCGTCGGCGAGGCCGTGGTCCGCGCCGCCGCAGTCGCGGACCGTCGTGAAGCCGCGCATCAGCATGTCGTGCAGCGCCCGGGACGCGTGGGCCCCCACGTAGTAGTGCGACAGGTCCGGCAGCGCGGACAGGTCGGCCGTGGCCGCCGTGACGTGCACGTGGCCGTCGATGAGTCCGGGCAAAAGGGTGGCCCCCTCCAGGTCCACCACCGGCGCCTTCCCGTGCCGCACTTCGGCACCGCCCACCTCGGCGATCAGCCCGTTGACGGCCAGGACGCGACGGTCCGGCGTCAGGGTGCCGGCGACCGGGTCCAGCACGGTCGCGTTGACCAACAGCCAGGTCTTCCGGTCATCTCGGGCCGACACGGGGACTCCTTCTTTCTTTGCCGACAGCGACGGGGCCGGGTGCACCGGTCACGGTCCGGGGGCCGGGGACCACCGGTGCCGGCCCGTCCGACGCGGGTACGGTCGCCGACCGGCCGTCGCTGATCTCCTCCAGCGCCCGCCCCCTGGTGGACACCCCGAAGACCAGGACCACCACCACACCGGCGGCGAGCGCTCCCGTGGTGATCAGGAAGACACCGTCGAAGCCGATGACCGGATAGGTCGTCCCGATCAGGATCGGCGCGGAGATCCCGCCGATGCGGCCGACCGCCGACGCGGTGCCCATGCCCCGCGCCCGGACCGCGGTCGGGTACAGCTCGGGGGTGTACGCGTAGATCGCGGCGTAGACCCCGTTCATGAAGAAGGAGAGCAGTCCGCCGAAGATCATCACCTGCGCGGAGATGTCCGACCCGGACAGCAGGTACGCGGCCACCGAGCCGCCGCCGAGGTACAGCGCGATCGTCCACTTGCGGTCCAGCAGGTCGTTGAGCGCGGCGGCAGAGTAGTAGCCGGGGATCTGGGCCAGGTAGATCACGATCGAGTAGGTGAAGCTCTTCGCGATGGTGAGCCCGTCCGCGTACAGCAGGGTCGGCATGAAGGTGAAGAAGCCGTAGAACGAGAACGTGATCACGACCCAGAGGACCCACAGGACGGCGGTACGGCCGGCCAGGTCCCGCCGCCACAGCCAGCCGATGCCGACCCGCCGGGGCGGCGCGGTACCCGGTGGGGGGTCGGCCGGGGCGACGG
>NZ_SMKJ01000081.1:0-23440 GCF_004348615.1 Micromonospora sp. KC207 | reverse complement strand
GCTTCGGGGCGGGCACCGCGCCGACCACCCGGGTGGCGGCGTAGAGCCGCGACCAGCCCACGGTGCTGATCTTCACCGTCTGGCCCGTGGTCGGGGCCTGCACCATCTTGCCGTTGCCGATGTACATCCCGACGTGGTGGATCGTCGTCCAGCTACTGCCGGAGGCGAAGAAGAGCAGGTCGCCGGGGAGCAGCGCGCTGCGGCTCACCGTGCGGCTCCGGGTTGCGTAGTACTGGTCGCGGGATACCCGGGGCAACTGGTAGTAGCCCGCCGACCGGTAGGCGGCCCACATCAGCCCGGAGCAGTCGAAGGCGTTCGGGCCCTCGGCGGCCCAGACGTACGGGTCGCCGAGCTGGTCCAGGGCGTAGCGGACGGCGGCCAGCGCGGTCGGGTTCGCGGTGAGGCCGTTGTTGCTCTGCCCGTCGACGTACCCCGCGCCGAGCTGCTGTTCGAGGGCCTCCTGCTGGCGCTCCAGCTCGATCAGCTGCGCGGCGTTGTCCTTGCGCAGCTTGAGCAACTTCTTTTCCTGCTCGCGGAGCGACTTCTCCACGGCGGCGTACTGGTCCCGGACCGAGCGCACCCGGGTGTCGGCCGCCAGCCACGCCTGGTAGGCGACCTGCTCGGCGGCGCGGGCGCGGGCCAGCTCGCCGGCGGCGGCGGTCGTCGCGCCCTCGGCCTCCTCGCCCCGGGTGATCTGCTGGAGCAGGTTGAGCCCGTGCAGGTCCTCGGCGAACTCGCCGGGTGGCAGCGCGGCGGCGGCCTTGAGCGCGCTGGCCGCGGCGGCGTCGGCGCCCTCCTGGGCGCGGGCCAGGGCGTCGCGGGCCGCCTTCAGGTCCCGGTCGGCGGTCGCGAGCTGGGCCTCTGCCTCGGTGCGGATCTGGCGCAGCCCGAGCAGTTGGTCGCCGAGGAGCCCCACCTGGGCCTCGGCGGCCCCGATGGCGGCGGCGAGCGGGCCGTTGCCGAGCGGCGTCACGGGCGTGCCGGGACCGGGGACGACGGCGCCGTTGAGGCCGGGGAGCTGGAACCCGCCGGTCGCGACGGGGCGCGATCCGGTGTCGGGCACCACGTTGGGCAGCGGCGGGTCGGCGTACACGGGAGTGGCGAGCGCGGCCGTGGCGACGGCGCTGAGCAGGGCGGACCAGAGCATCGGCCGGAGCACCGGGGAGAACAGCGGTGCCCCCCGTCGCTGCCGTCGCTGCCCTCGTGTGCTCTGCACCATTCCGCTCCCCGTCCGGCGTGGCTGGGCCGCGCTCGGGTGACGCGGCGGCGTGGGGCGGCACCTAGTGTGGCGCTCCCCACCCTGTCTTACCGCACCGAGGCAACGATGTCGATGGCGTGGCGGGTTACGGCCAGCTGAGAGTCCGGTGAGGTACGTCGCTGCGGTCGACCGGACCGTCGGTGCGTCGGCGACCCGACGTAGGCTCGACGGGACCGCAGGCGGAAGGGACGTGGCTTTCGATGGACGCCGGACTCAAGCGCGAGCTCGAAGCGAAGGTGTACGCGGGGGAGCGGCTGACCCGCTCCGACGGCATCGCCCTCTACGACAGCGACGACCTGACCTGGCTGGGCCGCCTGGCGCACCACCGGCGTGCGGAGCGTAACGGCGACCGGGTGATGTTCAACGTCAACCGGCACCTGAACCTGACCAACGTGTGCAGCGCGAGTTGCGCGTACTGCTCCTTCCAGCGCAAGCCGGGCGAGAAGGACGCGTACACGATGCGCATCGACGAGGCGGTCCGCAAGGCCAAGGAGATGGAGGACGAGCAGCTCACCGAGCTGCACATCGTCAACGGCCTGCACCCGACGCTGCCCTGGCGCTACTACCCCAAGGTGCTGCGCGAGCTGAAGGCGGCGCTGCCGAAGGTCAACCTGAAGGCGTTCACCGCGACCGAGGTGCAGTGGTTCGAGAAGATCAGCGGCCTGAGCGCCGACGAGATCCTCGACGAGCTGATGGACGCCGGCCTGGAGTCGCTGACCGGCGGCGGCGCGGAAATCTTCGACTGGGAGGTCCGCCAGCACATCGTCGACCACGCCTGCCACTGGGAGGACTGGTCGCGAATCCACCGACTGGCCCACTCGAAGGGCATGAAGACCCCGTCGACGATGCTCTACGGGCACATCGAGGAGCCCCGGCACCGCGTCGACCACGTGCTACGGCTGCGTGAGCTCCAGGACGAGACGGGCGGCTTCCAGGTCTTCATCCCGCTGCGCTACCAGCACGACTTCGTCGACTCGGCTGATGGCAAGATCCGTAACCGGATCCAGGCCCGCACCACGATGGCGTCGCCGGCCGAGTCGCTGAAGACGTTCGCGGTGTCCCGGCTGCTGTTCGACAACGTCCCGCACGTGAAGTGCTTCTGGGTGATGCACGGCCTCTCGGTGGCCCAGCTCTCGCTGAACTTCGGCGTGGACGACCTGGACGGCTCCGTCGTGGAATACAAGATCACCCACGACGCCGACTCGTACGGCACCCCGAACACCATGCACCGCGACGACCTGCTGCACCTGATCTGGGACGCGGGCTTCCGCCCGATGGAGCGCAACACCCGCTACGAGGTCGTCCGCGAGTACGCCGCCGCCCCGTCGCTGGCGCAGCGCCGGTCCGAGCCGCAGCAGGTGTGGGCCTGAGCGGCCCCGTACCCTCGTAGGTCATGAACGAGTCGAGTCGGCAGGGCCAGGGCGGGTTCCCCCGGCGGGACGCCGAGGGGCGGATCGTCGCCCTCGGCGACCTGCTCGGCATCAGCCTCGCCGGTCTGGTGATCGGCCTGCTCGCCCTGCTGCTGTTCGACTGGGGCTTCGCCACAGTGGGCGCGGGGGATTTCGGCCGGGCCAACGGCTGGCTGGCGATCATCCTGCCCGCGTGGCTGTACTGGGAGGACTTCCGGGCCTGGGAGTTCGGGGCGGCCCGGGTGGTGGCCGCGCTGGCGGCGGCCGGCCTCGCCGTGGTGGGCGGCCTGCTGGTGGCCGGCCTGGCCGACGGTCTGCCGCCGCTGCTCTCCGGCGGGCTCGCCGCCGCGACCTTCACCCTGGTGTACGCGGTGGTCTGGTTTCCCGGAGTCCACTGGCTGTCCCGCCGGACAGGCTGAAACCCTGCCCGGCTGGGCCAGCCGGGGTGAACCTTCCGACCGGCGTGCCGGCTGGAGAACGGAGTGCGACGTGAGCGCGGCGGTCAAGTACACGCTGGGCCGGATCGGGCTGTTCGTGGTGGTCATCGCGGCGCTCTGGCCGGTCGACCTGAACATCTTCCTGAAGCTCATGCTGGCGTTGGCGTTCTCCGCCGCGCTGTCGTTCTTCCTGCTGCGGGGATGGCGGGACGAGATGGCCGGGGAGATGGCCGGTGCCGCCGAGCGTCGCCGGGCGGAGAAGGAGCGGCTGCGCTCCGCACTGGCCGGCGACGACGAGCAGCCCGGCGACGATCGGTAGGCGGGGCCGGTCACCAGTTGGTCGAGCCCGGGACCACCGGCCACGGCTTGTCCGCCGGCTTGATCAGGTACGCGACGCCGCCCGACCCGCTGGCCACCGTCCCGTCGGCCCGGTAGCGCTTGGTGCGCAGCCAGATCTGCTCGAACTGTTCCCGCTGATACACGTTGCGCACCTCCGCGTTCGACGACGACGCCGGGTCGTTGACGATCACGTCGCCGTCGGCGGTGAAGCCGACGACCACGAAGAGGTGCCCGGAGGTGCCGTAGTTCGACCCGTCCAGCTCGGTGCCGAGGAAGGACTGCGAGGTGACGACGGGGATGCCGGCGGCGATGAACCGTTCCACCTCGTCGAGCGAGTGCAGCCGGGTCACCCGGGCGTCGATGCCGGGGAAGCTCGCGGCGTACGCGGTGTTGAACGGCCAGTTGCCCGCGCCCTCGTACTCGTAGTCCCAGGTCATCCGGGCGGCGTGGGCCACCTGGGGGTCGGTGTAGCCGGGGGTGACCCAGGCCAGGTCCTCGGTCGACGGGCCCCGGCCGTAGTACTCCAGCACCATCGTGGTCGACGTCGGGCTGCACCAGACCTGGCCGCCGCCGCCCCACTCGGGGTAGTTGCCCCGGTGGATCATCTGGGAGCGGGCGGGGACCGGCAGCTCCTTCCCCCAGGCGATCCCGCCCCGGCTCGGGGTGACGGTGAACCGGTCCGGCACGTTCGAGCTCATCGCGCCGAGCATCCGGACCCGGGGCGAGGCCGCCTCGCCGGGCTTGCGGTAGAGGCTGAGCCGTAGCTGGTACGACCGCAGCAGGACCCCGGCGTCGGCGTCGTCGATGGCGAACGTGTCCGTCCACACGCTCGACCAGGGGTCGCCCTGGCCGTCCAGGGTGGCGCGCATGATGTCCTGGTCGCCGGAGGCCCAGCGGGCCATCACGTACCAGGGGGTGCGGTCGCCGCTGTCGTACGTGCCCTGGAGCTCGACCTGGAGCCAGGTGCCCGCCGGGGTGTCGGCGTTCCACGAGGCGACCAGCTCGGTGGCGTCGAAGCCGATCCGGGTGACCGGCGAGGTCCAGGTGGAGTACTCCCAGGTGGTGGTGGTGCCGCCGTGCTCGTCGGTGAACTCGGTGGTGCCGGCGGGCCGGTCGATGGTGATCCCGGCGCCACGGCCGGGAACCGCCCGCGTGCCCTGGTGGGTGCCGGAGCGCCAGTCGGGGTGGCTGGACCACTCCTGGAACGTGATCTGCTCGTCGTGTTCGACGGGCGGGTGGTGGTCACCGGCGTGGGCGGGGACGGTCGTGCCGGCGAGGGCGAGCGCGGCGACGCCGGTGAGGGCGATCGCGCGAAGGGCTTTGCTGGCCATGGGATCTCCGCGAGGTGAGGCGGGTCAGGGCATGCTTGCCGGTCACTATCCCGCTCGGCGAGAAGTTTCGCCATACCCTCGCATGAGGAAAGTCATTGCCGACGTGAGGATGCGGTCGGGATGGATCACATAGTGAAAGATATTGATTGATCGTGTGGCAGGTGGTGAAGTGTTGGCCACGAGACGGGATCTCCCCGTCCCCCCAGGAGGTTGTCCATGGCCTTCCGCACCTCGACCCGCCTGCGTCGCGCACTGGTGCTCGCCACCGCCGTCGGCCTGGGCCTCACAGTCCTCACCGGGCCGGTCTCCGCATGGCCGACCCCAGAGCCCGCCGCCGAGCCGGTCGCCGCCGAGTACGAGGTGCTCGGCGTCCGTACCCTGGCCGCCCGCAACGCGATCGCCCGCACCGGCGCGGCCGTCAACGCCGCCGAGCACGGCATCCTGCACGTCACGGCGACCGACGCCGAGGTGACGGCGATCAGGTGGCTCGGCTACCAGGTGAAGAAGCAGGTTGCCCCCGCCCAGGACGGCGTCGGCACGTACGCCTTCCCGCCCGCCGACTCGAACTACCACGACTACGCCGAGCTGACCGCCGTGGTGAACAAGGTGGTCGCGGACCACCCGAGCATCGCTCGCAAGATCAGCATCGGCAGGTCGTACGAGGGCCGCGACCTGATGGCCGTGAAGATCTCCGACAACGTCGGCACCGACGAGGCCGAGCCGGAGATCCTGTTCAACTCCCAGCAGCACGCCCGCGAGCACCTGACCGTCGAGATGGCGATCTACCTGCTCAACCTCTTCACCGACAGCTACGGCGGCGACTCCCGGGTCACCAACGTCGTCAACACCCGGGAGATCTGGATCGTCCCCACCGTCAACCCCGACGGCAGCGAGTACGACATCGCCACCGGCTCGTACCGGTCCTGGCGGAAGAACCGCCAGCCCAACAGCGGCTCGACGGCGGTCGGCACCGACCCGAACCGGAACTGGGGCTACAACTGGGGCTGCTGCGGCGGCTCGTCCGGCGTCCCGTCGTCGTCGACCTACCGGGGTCCGTCCGCCTTCTCCGCTCCCGAGACGAAGGCGCTGCGTGACTTCGTCAACAGCCGGGTCGTCGGCGGGGTCCAGCAGATCAAGGCGAACATCGACTGGCACACGTACTCGCAGCTCGTGCTCTGGCCGTTCGGCTACACCACGGCGAACACCACCACCGGGATGACGGCGGACCAGTACAACACCTTCGCCACCCTCGGCCAGCGGATGGCTGCCACCAACGGTTACACCCCGCAGCAGTCCAGCGACCTCTACATCACCGACGGCGACAGCATCGACTGGATGTGGGGAGCGCACGGCATCTGGGCGTACACCTTCGAGATGTACCCCGGCTCGTCCGGCGCCGGCGGCGGCTTCTATCCGCCCGACGAGGTCATCCCGGCCCAGACCTCGCGCAACAAGGAGGCGGTCCTGCTGCTTTCCGAGTACGCCGACTGCCCGTACCGGGTGATCAACAAGCAGGCCCAGTACTGCGCCTGACCGCTCGTGGTGCGGGGCCCCGGCGGGGCCCCGCACCCGTGTCGGCGGCGTCACCTTCAGCGATAGTCCCTAGAACAACGAGGTGCCCGGGGCGTGCGCTACGGTGGCACCGACCAGACCGCAGCGAAGCCGGTGTGAATCCGGCGCTGTCCCGCAACTGTGATGTCCCACCTGCGGCGTCCGGCCCCCGGCCGCCGTCGACCCAGGCGTCGGCCGGCCGGCCGACGCCGACGTGTGTGGGGCGAGCCAGGTCGCCTGCGGCGCGGTCGCGACACGCGCTCTCGAGGAAGGGCGCCTCGCGGACGGGCACCCACCAGGCTCCTGTCGGCGAAGCACCACGCTCCTCGACCGACAGGAGGACAAGTGTTCCGACGTACCCCCCGGATCTTCGCCACGACCCTCGCGGTGGCCGCGCTCGCGCTCGGCGCGTGCGCCGAGAAAGGCTCCGACGACGCCTCCGCCCCCGCCACCGGCGGCACCTCGGCCGCCGCCTTCCCGGCCACCGTCGGCGAACTCACGCTCGACAAGCGCCCTGAGAAGATTGTTTCGCTCTCGCCGACCGCGACCGAGATGCTCTTCGCCATCGGTGCCGGCAAACAGGTCACCGCCGCCGACGACAACTCGAACTACCCGCCGGACGCGCCGAAGAGCGAGCTGTCCGGCTTCCAGCCCAACGCCGAGGCGATCGCCGGCAAGAGCCCCGACCTGGTGGTGCTCGCCAACAACACCAACAAGATCGTCGAACAGCTCACCACGCTGAAGATCCCGGTGCTGCTCACCCCGGCGGCGACCACGCTGGAGGATTCCTACCGGCAGATCGCCGACCTCGGCACGCTGACCGGCCACGCCACCGAGGCCGCCGACGTCGTCACGCGGATGAAGGACGACATCGCCAAGCTCACCAAGGACCTGCCGCAGCGGCCGGAGAAGCTGACGTACTACCACGAGCTGGGCCCGGAGCTGTACAGCGCGACCAGCAAGACCTTCATCGGTTCGATCTACGCCCTCGCCGGCCTGGAGAACATCGCCGACGCGTCGGACGCCGACGGGCGCAAGGGGGGATACCCGCAGCTCTCCCAGGAGATCATCGTCAAGGCGAACCCCGATTTCGTCTTCCTGGCCGACACCAAGTGCTGCAAGCAGAGCCCGGAGACGGTCAAGGCGCGCAGCGGCTGGGCGGGCGTCACCGCCGTCAAGAACAACCAGATCGTCGCGCTCGACGACGACATCGCCTCGCGCTGGGGCCCGCGGGTCGTCGACCTGCTCCGGGCCGTCGTCGACGCCGTCGCCAAGGTGCCGGCGTGACCCTCGACGAGCCGCGCCGCGCCGATCCCGGCCGGGCGCGCCGTGCGGCCCCCGTGCCGGCGCGCCGTGCCGTTTCCCGTGCCGGCGCGCCGTGTGCCGTTTCCCGTGCCGACGCGCCGAGCCGTTCCCGTGCCGACGCGCCGAGCCGTTCCCGTGCCGGGGCGCGGTGCGGATCGCGGTGAGGGGCGTCAAGAGGGGGCCCCTGCTATGCGGAAAGCGTTGACAGGGGGCCCCTCCTTCACCGCAGGGCAGCCGGCTGGGCTGCGGCCCGGCTGGCTGGCCGCCGGGGTGGCCGCCGTGCTCGTCGCGCTGGTCGCCGGAGTGTCCCTCGGGCCGGTCAGCCTGCCGCCCGGCAGCGTCGCCGCCGAGCTGCTCAACCTGCTGCCCGGGGTACGCCTCGACAGCGGGCTGAGCGAGCGCGAGATCGCCATCGTCACCGAACTGCGGCTGCCCCGGGTCGTGCTCGGGCTGCTCGTCGGCGGGCTGCTCGCCCTGGCCGGCGGCTGCTACCAGGGCGTGTTCCGCAACCCGCTGGCCGACCCGTACCTGCTCGGGGTGGCGGCCGGGGCCGGGCTCGCCGTCACCGCCGTGATCTCGCTCGGCGCCGGAGCGGGCAGCGCGCTGACCGGGCTCCCGTTCACCATTCCCCTCGCCGCGTTCGTCGGCTCGCTCGGCGCGGTCGCCATGACCTACCTGCTCGGGGCGGCGGGTGGACGGGGGCGCTCCACGGCGACCCTGATCCTGGCCGGGGTGGCCGTGTCCGCGTTCCTCGCCGCCGGGCAGACGTACCTGCTCCAGCGCAACTCCGACAGCATCCAGCAGGTCTACTCGTGGCTGCTCGGCCGGCTGGCCACCGCCGGCTGGCACGACGTCCGGCTGGTCCTGCCGTACTTCCTGCTCACCACCGTCGTGGTGCTGCTGCACCGGCGCGAGCTGGACGTGCTCTCCGTCGGCGACGACGAGGCCAGCAGCCTCGGCCTGCACCCCCAGCGGTCCCGTTACCTGCTGATCGCCGCCGCCTCGCTCGGCACCGCCGCCGCCGTCTCCGCGTCCGGGCTGATCGGCTTCGTCGGGATCATCGTCCCGCACACCGTGCGGCTGCTCGCCGGGTCCAGCTACCGGGTGATCCTGCCGCTGTCCCTGCTGTTCGGCGCGGCGTTCCTGGCGCTGACCGACGTGGTCGCCCGGACCGCGGCCGCCCCCGCCGAGGTCCCGATCGGCGTGGTCACCGCGCTGCTCGGCGGCCCGTTCTTCGTCCTGGTGCTGCGTACCGCCCGCCGGGTGCTGACGTGAGCGCCCCGCCCGCGGGTGGCCCGTCGCCGGTCGCGCCTCCCGGTGGCCCGTCGCCGGTCGCGCCTCCCGGTGGCCCGCCGTCGTGCGCCGCGCCCGCCGTCGAGGTGCGGGACCTGCGGGTCAGCCTCGACGGCGCGCCGATCCTGGCCGGGGTCGACCTCACCGTCGACAGGGGCGAGTGGGTCACCGTGATCGGCCCGAACGGCGCCGGCAAGTCGACCCTGCTGCGCGCCCTCGGCGGCCTGCTGCCCGCGCCGGGCGCGATCCGGATCTTCGGTACGCCGAGCGAGGCGCTGCGCCGCCGCGACCGGGCCCGGGTGGTGGCCACCGTCGCGCAGTCCCCGGTCGTCCCGGCCGGCATGGCGGTCTTCGACTACGTGCTGCTCGGCCGCACCCCGTACATCCCGCCCCTGGGCCGGGAGTCCGCCGCCGACCTGGCTGCCGTGCGGGACGTGCTGGGCCGCCTCGACCTCGACGGCTTCGGCCGCCGGGAACTGGCCACCCTCTCCGGTGGCGAGCGGCAGCGGGTCTTCCTGGCCCGAGCGCTCACGCAGGGGGCGACCCTGCTGCTGCTCGACGAGCCGACAAGCGCCCTGGACATCGGTCACCAGCAGGAGGTGCTGGAACTGGTCGACCAACTCCGCCGCGAGAACGAACTCACCGTCCTCGCCACCATGCACGACCTCTCGCTCGCCGGCGAGTACGCCGACCGGATGGTCCTGCTCGCGGACGGTCGGGTTGCCGCCGCCGGCCCGCCGCGCCGTGCCCGGTGCCGTACCCGATGAGCACGTTGCCGCTGCTGGCCCGCTCCTGCTCCCGGTACGTGGCGTGCCCGGCGCTCCCGTCGCCGCCGTCGGCCGGCGCGATGGTGATCAGCGGCTGGCCGACCGGGCGCGTCTCGCCCGCCACGCCGTGCAGGGCCACGACCCGCCCGGCGTACGGACAGGGCACGTCCACGACGGCCTTCGCGGTTTCCACCTCGACCACGCTCTGGTCCACCGTCACGGTGTCACCGACCGCGACCCGCCACTCGACGATCTCCGCCTCGGTCAGTCCCTCGCCCAGGTCCGGCAGGAGGAACACCCGGGTACCGTCGACGGTGGTCATGCGGCGCTCCCCTGCGACAGCCAGCGCGCGTCGGGCCGGTCGTCCCACTGGAGCCGGGCCACCGTGTCGAGCACCCGGTCCACACCGGGCAGGTGGGTGTGCTCCAGCATGGGCGCGGGGTACGGGATGTCCAGTCCGGACACCCGCAGCACCGGGGCGTGCAGGGCGTGGAAGCAGCGCTCCTGCACGCGGGCGGCGATTTCCGCGCCGACCCCGGCGAAGCCCTGCGCCTCGGAGATCACCACGCACCGGCCGGTCCGGCGCACGGACGCGGTGATGGTGGCGTCGTCGAGCGGGACGATGGTGCGCACGTCCACCACCTCCAGGTCCCAGCTGTCCTCGCGGGCGGCCTCGGCGGCGTCGAGGGCGACCGGCACCGCCGGTCCGTACGCCACCAGGGTGGCGTCCGTGCCCGGGCGGCGCACGACGGCCCGGCCGAACGGCTCGGTGGCCGCCGGCAGGTCCGCCTCGGCGCTGGAGAAGTAGAGCTTTTTCGGCTCCAGGAACACGACCGGGTCCGGGTCCGCGATCGCCTCGCGCAGCAGCGAGTACGCGTCGGCGACCGTCGCCGGGGTGACGACCTTCAGGCCCGGGGTGTGCGCGTAGTACGCCTCGGACGAGTCGCAGTGATGCTCGACCCCGCCGATGCCGCCCGCGTACGGCACCCGGATGACCATGGGCACGCTGAGCGCGCCCCGGGTGCGGTTGCGCAGCTTCGCCACGTGCGAGGCGATCTGCTCGAACGCCGGGTACGCGAACGCGTCGAACTGCATCTCCACCACCGGCCGTAGCCCGGACATGGCCAGGCCGACGGCGAAGCCGACGATGCCGGCCTCGGCGAGCGGGGTGTCGAAGCAGCGCTTCTCGCCGAACCGGGCCTGGAGGCCGTCGGTGATCCGGAAGACGCCGCCGAGCTTGCCGACGTCCTCGCCGAAGACGAGCACCCGCTCGTCGTCGGCCAGCGCGTCGGCGAGCGCGGCGTTGAGCGCCTTCGCCATGGTGGTCGCCACCATCAGCCCTCACCCTCACCGGCGGCGGCCAACTCGGCGCGGACCAGCTCGCGCTGCTCGACCAGCTGTGGAGTAGGTGTGGCGTAGACGTGGTCGAAGAGGCTGAGCGGATCGACCTCGGGCTGGACGTGCATCCGCTCGCGCAGGTCGGCGGCGTACCCTTCGGCCTGCGCGGCGATCGCGGCGACGGCCGCGTCGTCGAGCGCGCCCCGGGTGCGCAGGTACGTCTCCAGCCGGGCGATCGGGTCTCGGTCACGCCAGGTGTCGACCTCGGCGCCGTCGCGGTAGCGGGTGGCGTCGTCGGCGTTGGTGTGCGGCTCCATCCGGTACGTGTGCGCCTCGACCAGGTACGGGCCGTTGCCGGCGCGGGCGTGCGCGACCGCGCGGGTGAGCACGGCGAGCACGGCCACGGGGTCGTTGCCGTCGACCTGTTCGCTGGGTACGCCGTACCCGACGCCCTTGTACGCCAGCGACGGGGCGGCGGTCTGCCGGGACAGCGGGACGCTGATGGCGTACTTGTTGTTCTGCACGAAGAACACCACGGGGGCCTTGAACACGGCGGCGAAGTTGACGCCCTCGTGGAAGTCGCCCTCGCTGGTGGCGCCGTCGCCGATGAAGGCCAGCGCCACCGTGTCGCGGCCCTGGTGGGCCTCCCCGTAGGCGAGGCCGGCGGCGTGCACGCACTGGGTGGCCAGGGGGGTGCACTGGGGGGCGGTGCGCACCCGTGCGGGGTCGTACCCGCAGTGCCAGTCGCCGCGCAGCAGGGTGAGCACCTCGACGGGGTCGATGCCCCGGGAGACCAGCGCCATCGACTCGCGGTAGGTCGGGAAGACCCAGTCGGTGTGCCCGACGGCGAGCACCGCGCCGACCTGACACGCCTCCTGACCGCGCGAGGACGGGTAGACGGCGAGCCGGCCCTGCTTGGTCAGGGCGGTGGCCTGGGCGTCGAAGCGCCGGCCGACCACCATGCGGCGGTACATCTCGCGCAGCGCCTCGACGGGCGGCTCGGGGTAGTCGGCGCGGGCCGGCCGGGGAGTGCCGTCGGGGTCGAGCAGCCGCACCGGCTCGGCCTGCGGCAGCAGGGCGGCGGACGGATCGGTCGCCGCCTGCTCGCGGGCGGGTGCCTTGGTGGGCTTCTTGGCCGGCGGGCGGATGCGCGGGGATGCCCTGCGGACCGCCTGGGGTGTGGTTGTCACGGCGGGGACCTCCTGGACTTGTGGTGGGCCTATGGTCCTGCCGATGGATGATTGACTCAACACGCCCGATGAACGTGGGACGGATGGCACAGAAGGGGGTCGATCGTGAACCGGGAGACCAGCGGGGAGCCGGGCGCGGCGGGCGGGGCGGGACGTTCGGCCGGGCCGCTCGACGAGGTGGACCGGCGCATCCTCGACGAGCTGGTCCGCGACGGCCGGATCTCCATCCGCACCCTCGCCGAGCGGGTGCACGTCTCCCGGACCAACGCGTACGCGCGGGTGGAGCGGCTGCTGCGCGACGGCGTGATCACCGGCTTCCGGGCGCGGGTCGCGCCGGAGCCGGCCGGGCTGGGCACGTCGGCGTACATCGCGTTGACCATCCAGCAGAACACCTGGCGCGAGGTGTCGGCGGAGCTGGCCCGGGTGCGCTACGTCGAGCACGTCGCGCTGCTCAGCGGCGAGCACGACGTGCTCGCCCTGGTCCGCGCGCCGGACAACGCCACCCTGCGGGACGTGGTGCTCGACCGGGTGCAGGGCATCACCGGGGTGCTGTCCACCCGTAGCTGGCTGGTCTTCGAGGAGTTCGAGGGCGCCCGCAGCCCCTGGGAGTGAGCTCCGAGGCGCGGTCGGGGCTTGCAGGTCACGCAGCCCGGCCGCGCTGGGTCAGGACAGCAGCGCCACCCCGACGGCCATCAACGGCAGCGAGACGAACAGGAAGATGCCGACCCCGGTGAGCACCCTGCCGCCGCCCGCGTCCTCCCGCTCGGGGGCCAGCCCGAACGCCGCCCGCGCGGGCAGCATGCCGATCCGGCTCAGGGTCAGGTCGCCGGTCAGCCCGAGCAGGGTGCCGACGACGATGAGCGCGACGCCGAGCCGGAAGACGAAGTCGCCGCCGCTGACCGCCGTCCACGCGCCCGCCGCGGCGGCGACCGCCACCAGCGCGACGACGAACAGCACGAGCGCCTCGCGCAGACCCCTGACCACCGTCATCGCCGCCGCACCCTCCCGGCCGGCCTCGGCCGGCGCCCGTCGACACCCGCGCCGGCGGGACCACCGGCGGCGCGGTGACATTCTGCCGGGCGCACGCGCCCGGCGCTGCCCCGGTCGGCGGGCACACGCCGGGTGGACTCCCGTCCACCCGGCCGCCGCGTTCGGCCTCAGCCGTTCTCGTGCTGGAGCCGATCGATCAGTATCTGCTTGCCCTGCTCGCTCGACTTGCGGTTGTTCTCCTGGATCTTGCGGAACCAGGCGGCGAGTTCCTTGTCGCCGCGCTCCTCGGCGTCGGAAATGTACGTCTGGATCCGGTAGACATGCTCCAGCGACATTTGCAGCGCGTGGATCAGGTCGTAGTTCTTGTCCTTAAACGGACTGCTGATCTCCTTGACCATCGTGGCCACGGCCAACCTCCCCGTGTCTCGGCTACGGTACGGCCACGTGCTTACCCGCCGGGTCCGGCCCTACGCGCCTCGGGCCCGAGGGCCCGGCCGGGGATAACCTCTGTCGCCATGCCCCGTTGTACACGTCGCGAACCAAGCGTTTATTTGGGCGAAACGGGGCATGGATGCGCTTGCCAATCACGCCGGAGGGGTCCGCGCGGTCGGCCTTTCGGGGCGATATCGAGGGTCTGCGTGCCCTCGCCGTGGTCATGGTCCTCGTCGGCCACGCGGGGCGCGACCTCGCCCCGGGCGGCTTCGCCGGCGTCGACGTCTTCTTCGTCATCTCCGGATTCCTCATCACCGGCCTGCTCGTCGCCGAGCTCGAACGCACCGGGCGCATCGGTCTGACCGGCTTCTACGCCCGCCGGGCCAAGCGCCTGCTGCCCGCCGCGGCCGTGGTGCTGGTGGCGAGCCTGCTGCTCACCTGGCTCCTGTTGCCCCGTACCCGCTGGGCGGACACCGCCTGGGACGTGGTGGCCAGCGCGGCCTACGGGCTGAACTGGCGGCTCGCCGTCCAGTCCACCGACTACTGGGCGGCCGACGCGGCACCAAGCATCGTCCAGCACTTCTGGTCCCTCGGCGTCGAGGAACAGTTCTACCTGGTGTGGCCGGTGCTCCTGCTCGGCCTCGCCGTCCTCGGCGGGCGCCGCCGGCTGCGCCGAGGCGCCCTGATGATCGGCTTCGCCCTCGTCGCCCTGCCCTCGTTCGCCTGGTCGGTCCACGAGAGCCAGACCGACCCCGGGCCGGCGTACTTCGTCACCACCACCCGGCTGTGGGAACTCGCCCTCGGCGGGGCCGTCGCCATCGCCGGCACCCGAGGACTCCGGTTGCCGCGTGCGCTGGCCGCCGCGCTCGCCTGGGCCGGGCTGGCCATGGTGGCCGCCTCCGCCTTCCTCGTCGCCCCCGACCGGGCCTTCCCCGGCTACCAGGCGCTGCTGCCGACGGTCGGCACCGCGGCCGTGATCGCCGGCGCTCAGGCCGCCGGCCGGGCGGGCCCCGCCAGCGTGCTCGGGTGGCGGCCGATCCGGGCCGTCGGCGCGGTGTCCTACTCGCTCTATCTCTGGCACTGGCCGTTGTTGGTCGCCGCCGATGCGCGGTTCGGCGAGCTGAGCGCACCGGCTGGCCTCGGCGTGGTGGCGCTGTCCGCGGTGCCGGCCGTGCTCACGTACCGGTTCGTGGAGAACCCGATCCGGATGTCCCAGGCCCTGCGGCGGGAACCGGGTGCCGCCCTGCGCGTCGGCGCCCTCTGCACGGGCGCCGCCGTCGCCGCGGGCCTGCTCTTCCAGCTCACGGTGTGGCCGCCCCGGCAGGCACCGCCGTCCCCGGTGGCCCTGCCACCGATCGACGGCACCGCCCCGGTCGCGACCACGACCCCCAGCGGCCCGCCCGGTGCGACGGTGCTCGCGAAGAAGCCGCTGGGCGACCGCGCCGGGGCCGCCGTCGACCGGGTCTCCTCCATCACCCCCGATCCGAGCATCGCCAAGAAGGACGGGCCCGAGCAGTGGGTGCCCGCCTGCGGTGCCGGGCAACGTGGCGACCAGGCGTTCCCCTGCAAGTACGGGGACCCGTACGGAACGACCACCGTCGCGCTCGCCGGGGACTCGCATGCGAACCAGTGGTTGCCGGCCCTGAAGCTCATCGCCGAGGCGGAGGGCTGGCGGCTGCTCACCTACACCCGCTCCGCCTGCCCCTTCATCGGCATCGAGGTGGCCTGGCGGGAGCGACCGGAGCCCGGCTGCCGGGACTGGAACCGCGTCGTGCAGCAGCAACTGATCGAGGTCGACAAGCCGGACCTGCTGCTGGTCAGCAACACCTTCTACCGTCCCTTCGGGGTGGCCCAGGACGACACCGACGAGGCGAACCGGGGAATGGCCGAGGGCCTGCGCGCGACCTGGCAGGCGGTAACGGCGGCGGGAACAACGGTGGCGGTGCTGCGCGACTCGCCCTACCTGGAGCGGAACGCCCCCGAGTGCGTGGCGGCCAACCGACGAAAGTTGACGCGTTGCGCGACGGACCGCGAGTCCGCCCTGAGCACGGGCGGCGGGGTGGCGCAGGAGTCGGCGGCGGCCGGGCAACGCGACATCCACCTGATCGACCTCAACGACGCGATCTGCCCGACCGATCCCTGTGCCGCGGTCATCGGCGGTGTCCTGATCTACCGCGACACCAGCCACCTGACCGCCACGTACGCGTCGAGCCTCGCCCCCCGGCTGCGGGAACGCCTGGCCAGGCTGCTCAACTGAGCAGGCGTCCCCGGTCCGGCCTGGGTTACCGGCCGGGGCTTGCGGGTACGGTGCGGCGCATGGCGGAACTGGCAGCGCTGTGGATCGTGCGGCACGGCGAGAGCACGGCGAACGTCGCGGCGACCGAGGCGGAGAGTTCCGGGGCGGAGCTGATCGGGCTGACCAACCGCGACGCGGACGTGCCGCTCTCCCCCACCGGCGAGCAGCAGGCCCGGGCGACCGGGCGCTGGCTGGTCGGGCTGCCGCAGCGGCGACGGCCGGACGTCGCGGTGGTGTCGCCGTACCTGCGGGCCGTCCGCACCGCCGAGCTGGCCCTCGATGGCACCGGCATCCCGGTCAGCCGGGACGAACGGCTGCGCGACCGGGAACTGGGCATCCTCGACGGGCTGACCGGGCACGGCGTCACCCGCCGCTACCCCGACGAGGCACAGCGCCGGGCCCGGCTGGGCAAGTTCTACTACCGGCCACCCGGCGGCGAGTCGTGGACGGACGTGGCGCTGCGGCTGCGCGCCCTGCTGGGCGACCTGCGCCGGGACCATGCCGGCCGGCGCGTGCTGATCTTCGGCCACGACGCGCTGGTGTTCCTGCTCCGCTATCTCGTGGAAGGGCTGACCGAGCCGGAGCTGATGGCGCTGACCCGGGAACACGTGATCGCCAACTGCTCGGTCACCGGCTGGGCCGCCGACGCCGACGGCCGGCTCACCCTCGACACCTTCAACGACGTCACCCACCTGCACCAGCAGGGCGCCCGGCCGACCAGGGAGGACGAGGTCCATGCCGAACCGGTCTGAGGTGATCACCCCAGCGCTGCTGCGGCGGTGGGCGCTGCCCGTACCGAACGGGGGCAAGGAGGCCCGGGGCACCGTGCTGGTCGTCGGCGGTTCCCGGTTCGCCCCCGGCGCGGTGCTGCTGGCCGGGGTGGCCGCCCTGCGGGCCGGCGCGGGGGTGCTGCAACTGGCCGCCGCCGAGTCCACCGCCGCCGCGCTGAGCATCCAGGTGCCGGAGGCGCTGGTCGTCGGCCTGCCCGAAACCGCCGACGGTGCCGTCGCCGGCCGACCCGGCGACCCGCTGGACGGGCTGGTGGCCGACGCCGACGTGGTGGCCGTCGGCCCCGGGCTCAAGGACATCGACTCGGCCGGGGAACTGCTGCGCGGGGTCCTCGACGCCGCGCCGAAGCAGACCGCGCTGGTGCTCGACGCGTACGCCCTCGGCGCGCTCAGCCACGCCCCGGACCTGTTGGTCGGCTCGGGCCGGCCGGTGGTGCTCACCCCCAACCTGACGGAGGCGACGCACCTGCTGGGCCGCGACCCCGGCGACGACCTGGACGCCGAGGCGGCCGAGCTGGCCGTCCGGTACGACGCGGTGGTCTGCCTCTACGGCCACATCGCCGCACCGGACGGGCGGTGCTGGCGGGAGGAGAGCGGCGACGCCGGGCTGGGCACTTCCGGCAGCGGCGACGTGCGGGCCGGGCTGCTGGCCGGGCTGCTGGCCCGGGGCGCCGAGCCGGCCCAGGCGGCCTGCTGGGCGGCGTTCGCGCACGCGGTCAGCGGGCAGCGCCTGGTGCCCCGGTTCGGCCGGATCGGCTTCCTCGCCCGTGAGCTGCTCGACGAGATCCCCCACACCCTCGCCACGGTCTGACCGACCCCGACCCTGCGGGCCCGGGGGCTGCCATGCCCGCGACATGCCCCGGCCCGACGCGCGGAAGCCGCCCATCGCGTGAAGTGACCGCCTGAGGGACGAGACGGTGGGGCCCGACGCGCGCGTCCGGCCCACCGATTCGCTCGCACATCTCCTCAGCGGGATCCTGCTCGGGGCAGGGGTCAGGCGGTGGGGACGGGTCGCCAGGCGGTGTTGCGCAGCAAGCGCAGGCCGTTGAGGCCGACGATCACGGTGGAGCCCTCGTGGCCGGCGACGCCGAGGGGTAGCGGGAGGTGGCCGAACAGGTCCCAGCCGACGAGGACGGCGATGAAGGTCGCGGCGATGATCAGGTTGGCGATGACCAGGCGGCGGGCGCGGCGAGCCAGGTTCATGACGGCCGGGATGGCGGTCAGGTCGTCACGGACGATGACGGCGTCGGCGGTCGCGACGCTCAGGTCGGAACCGGAGCGACCCATGGCGATGCCGACGTGGGCGGCCGCGAGCGCAGGGGCGTCATTGACGCCGTCGCCGACCAGGAGCAGACGGTGCCCGGCGGCGTTCTGCCGCTGGACCTGGTCGACCTTCTGCTCGGGCAGCAGGTCGGCGTGCACCTCGCTGATGCCGGTGTCGGCGGCGATGCGGGCAGCTGCGGTCGCGTTGTCGCCGGTGAGCAGGACCGGCGTCGCGGTCGTGAGGGCGTTCAGCGCGTTGATCGTGGGCCGGGCCCCGGGCCGGACCCGGTCGGTGAGTCCGAGGACGGCGGCAGGCCGCCCATCGACCAGGACGAGTACGGCGGTCTCGCCGTCGCGTTCGACAGCCGTCACGGCGGCGTGGGTGTTCTGTCGCAGGGTTTGGTCCGTGACGGTGTCGTCCAGGAGGCGGTGAGCGCTGCCGACCTGGATGGTCCGGGCGTCGACGAGCGCGGTGACGCCGCGGCCCGGCGAGGAGGAGAAGTCGCGCGCCGGCCGTAGTGTCAGCCCTCGGCTGCGGGCGGCGGCGACGATGGCGCCGGCGAGGGGATGCTCGGACGGGTCCTCCGCGGCCGCGGCCAGCGCGAGCAGTTCGTGTTCGCTCAGCTCGGTGTGGGGAAGTACCCGAACGGTGGTGAGGTGCGGGCGGCCTTCGGTGAGGGTGCCGGTCTTGTCGAAGGCAACCCGGGTGATCGTGGCGAGCCGTTCCATGACGACGGCGGATTTGACGAGTACGCCGTGGCGGCCGGCGGTGGCGATCGCGGACAGCAGCGGCGGCATGGTCGCCAGGACGATCGCGCAGGGCGAGGCCACGATCATGAAGGTCATCGCGCGTAGCAGCGTCGGTGTGAGCTCCGCACCGGCCAGCAGCGGGATGACGAACAGGGCCAGCGTGGCGGCGACCATGCCGATCGAGTACCACTGCTCGATCCTCTCGATGAACAGTTGAACGCGGGCTTTGGTCGCGCTTGCCTGCTCCACCAAGGCGACGATGCGGGCGACGACGCTGTCGGCGGCCGCTCGGGCGACCCGAACCTGCAAGGCCCCGGTGCCGTTGACGGTGCCGGCGAAGACCTCGTCGCCGGACTGTTTGTCGGCCGGCAGCGGCTCGCCGGTGATGCTCGCCTGGTCGACCTCGCTGCGCCCGTCGACGACGTGGCCGTCGGCGCCGATGCGTTCGCCGGGCCGGACCACGATCACGTCGCCGACCCGCAGATCGGCCGCGTCGACTGTTTCCTCTCCGGCGTCGGTGAGGCGGTTGGCGCGCTCGGGTGCCAGGTCGAGCAGGCGGCGCACGGAGTCCTCGGTGCGGCGGGTCGCAGCTGCTTCCAGGGCGCCGGAGGTGGCGAAGATGACGATCAGCAGGGCGCCGTCGAGGACCTGACCGATCGCTGCCGCGCCGATCGCCGCGACGACCATCAGCAGGTCGACGTCGAGCCGTCGCTCGCGCAGCGCCTGCAGGCCGGCCCAGCCCGGTTCCCAACCCCCGGCCGCGTAGCAGGCCAGGTAGCACGCCCACCATGCCCAGGCCGGTGCCCCGAGCAGTTGGGTGGCAAGGCCGAGGGTGAAGAACCCGGTCGCGATGGTGGCCCAGCGGATCTCTGGCAGGGACCACCACCAGCTGGCCCCGGGGCGTGGCTGCGGCGTTGTTGGCAACGCCGTTCGCAGGCGCTCATCGAGTGTCACGGCCCGAGAATACCTGCGAAGTAACGCAGATACGCAAGTACGCACTCAGCAGGATGGCCGGATAAGGTGGTTGGTATGCATGAGCAGCTGCCTGACTTCGACATGCCCGACGACGAGCAGGTGGACTTGGCGGCAGAGACGTTCCGGCTGCTGGCCGACCCGACCCGGATCAAGGTGCTGTGGGCGCTGCTGCAGGGCGAGTCGTCGGTTGCGTGCCTGGCTGAGATCGCCGGGACATCGCCGACGGCGGTCAGCCAGCATCTGGCCAAGCTTCGGATGTCCCGGCTGGTCACGGCACGGCGGCAGGGAACGTTCATGTACTACTCGGCCGCCGACGACCACGTCCGCAAGCTGCTCGCCCAGGCGTTGCACCACGCCGATCACATCGACCCGCAGCGCCCGGACGGCGAGCCTCAGCCTGCCGCGGCCGGGCTTGGCGGACGTCCGTCATAACCCGACCGTGCTCAATTCGATCAGCGCGGACCAGATCGCCGGCACGCACTCGGCGGCGTTGTCCCGGGCGGGGGGTCGCCGGGTACCGCGCCCTGACCGAGCAGATCGGCAACCGCGATCTGGAGTGCGGCGGCGAGGGCGACCAGGATGGTCGATGGTCTTCCGACCGAACTCGACCTGGGAGACAGGACTGGCTGACGCCGGCGAGCCCGGCGAGGTTCGAGCGCGACAGTCCCGCGCACCCCGCGCGGAGGCGGTTCGTCCGTCGATCGGGTGACGCCTGTTTCCGCTGCTGCCCTTGGGGTACCGGTCCATTGTCAGCCGAACCAAGGAGGTCACCGGTGTCGACCGATGCCATCGTCGTGCTCAAAGAGGACCACAAGGAGATGCGCCGTCTGTTCAGGGCCTTCCAGGATGCCGAGGACGGGCCGGCGAGTCAGCGGCAGAAGCTGGTCGGGCAGATCCTGGAGGCCCTCACGGTGCACACCTACCTGGAGAACGAGGTGATGTACCCGCAGGTCCGCAAGCTGCTGCCGGACCTGGAGGACGACATCCTCGAATCGTACGAGGAGCACCACGTCGCCGACCTGCTCTGCGCGGAGCTGGCCACCATGGACGCCGACGACGACCACTTCAACGCCAAGACGACGGTGCTGATCGAGAACGTGGAGCACCACGTCGAGGAGGAGGAGCAGGAGTGGTTCCCGAAGGTGCGGGAGGCGCTCGGCCGCAAGCAGTTGCAGGAGATCGGCGAGCGGATGATCGCGCTGCGCGCCGACGCCCCGCGCAGCCCGACCGCGCCGAAGGCGATCAAGAAGGCCCTGGACGCGGTCACCGCCTGACCCGCCGTCAGGTGGCCGGCGGTGGGAGGATCTGCCGGAGCTGGCCGGGCGGGGCCGCGCGGCGTCGCCACTCCCGGGGGTAGCCGACCGACACCTCCTCGAAGCGCACCCCGTCGTGCCAGGTGGTCCGGGGAATGTGCAGGTGGCCGTAGACGGCCGCGGCGGCGCCGTAGCGCACGTGCCAGTCCGCGGTGGCGTCGGTGCCGCACCACTGGGCGAAGATCGGGTAGCGCAGGATCCGGGTCGGCTCGCGGACCAGCGGCCAGTGGCTGACCAGCACCGTCGGCAGCGCCGGGTCGCGGGCGTCGAGCCGCTCGGCCGTCTCGGTCAGCCGGGCCGCGCACCAGTCCTGCCTGCTCGGGTACGGGTCAGGGTGTAGAAAGTATTCGTCGGTGCAGACGATTCCGGTGGCGTACGCCTCGGCCAGCGCCGCCTCGCGGGTGTCCAGCCCCTCGGGCCGCCAGCTGTAGTCGTAGAGCACGAACAGCGGCGCGACCAGCGCCGGCCCGCCGGGGCCCCGCCACACCGGGTACGGGTCCTCCGGGGTGACCACGCCCAGGGCCCGACAGAGGTCCACCAGGTGCCGGTAGCGGGCCACCCCGCGCAGGGTGACCGGGTCGCTCGACGGGGTCCACAGCTCGTGGTTGCCG
Organism: Micromonospora sp. KC207; assembly: GCF_004348615.1. Taxonomy (NCBI): domain Bacteria; kingdom Bacillati; phylum Actinomycetota; class Actinomycetes; order Micromonosporales; family Micromonosporaceae; genus Micromonospora; species Micromonospora sp. KC207. The sequence continues at coordinate 1,804 of NZ_SMKJ01000081.1, read as the reverse complement.
GGGGCCCAGACCACCTTGGCGAAGCGCCGGCTGAGCAGGCCGAGCGCCCACTCGATGTCGGCCACGGTGTCGCCCACGTCGCCCGCGACCAGCAACCAGTCCGCCGGCGAGCGGGGGCGCAGGCCCTCCACGATCGTCCGGTTCTCCGCGTATGTCACATGCAGGTCGCTGATCGCGAGCAGCGCCCCATCGGCCTCCCCCACCACCAGGCGATCCTACGGGAGCCGCCCCCGGCGTGGGGACCGCGCCGACGGTGGTGCGGCGCGGCCCGGCCTCCCGCCGACCGGGTAGGATCGGCGTGGGCCGTGACTGGCGCGTGGGGATGGACAACCATCGGGAAGCGGTCCCGTCATCAGGACGTCTGCCGAGCGCCTGGGCCTTCCGCACGTCTCCAGGAGGTCGCATGTCGTCGCCGAACGCCGAGTCCACCGCCTTCCGCAGCGCCCTTGAGGTGATCCGCGCCGTCGAGCCCCGGATCGCCGACGCGATCGGGGCGGAGCTGGCCGACCAGCGCGAGTCGCTGAAGTTGATCGCGAGCGAGAACTACGCCTCCCCCGCCACGTTGCTGGCGATGGGCAACTGGTTCAGCGACAAGTACGCCGAGGGCACCATCGGCCGCCGCTTCTACGCCGGCTGCCAGAACGTGGACATCGTCGAGGCGCTCGCCGCCGAGCACGCGAAGGAGCTGTTCGGCGCCGCGCACGCGTACGTGCAGCCGCACTCGGGCATCGACGCGAACCTGGTGGCGTTCTGGGCGATCCTGGCCGACCGGGTGGAGTCCCCGGCGCTGCGCCGGGCCCAGGTGCGGCAGGTCAACGACCTGACCGAGCAGGACTGGTTCGCGCTGCGCCGGGAACTGGGCGACCAGCGGATGCTCGGCATGTCGCTGGACTCCGGCGGCCACCTCACCCACGGCTTCCGGCCGAACATCTCCGGCAAGATGTTCGACCAGCGCAGCTACGGCACCGACCCGGCCACCGGCCTGATCGACTACGACCGGGTCGCCGAGGCGGCCCGCGAGTTCCGGCCGTTGATCCTGGTCGCCGGCTACTCCGCGTACCCGAGGAAGGTCAACTTCCGGATCATGCGGGAGATCGCCGACTCGGTCGGCGCGACGTTCATGGTCGACATGGCGCACTTCGCCGGCCTGGTGGCCGGGAAGGTCTTCACGGGGGACTTCGACCCGGTGCCGCACGCCCACATCGTCACCACCACCACCCACAAGTCGCTGCGCGGCCCACGCGGCGGCATGGTGCTCTGCGGGCCGGAGCTGGCCGACCAGGTCGACCGGGGCTGCCCGATGGTGCTCGGCGGCCCGCTGCCGCACGTGATGGCCGCCAAGGCCGTCGCCCTGGCCGAGGCGCGCCGCCCCGACTTCGCCGACTACGCGCGGCGCATCGTCGACAACGCCCAGGCCCTCGCCGAGGGGCTGCTGGGCCGGGGCGCGAAGCTGGTCACCGGCGGCACCGACAACCACCTGGTGCTCATCGACGTCTCCGGGTACGGGCTGACCGGCCGGCAGGCCGAGCAGGCGCTGCTGGACTCGGGCATCGTCACCAACCGCAACGCGGTCCCGCAGGACCCGAACGGGGCGTGGTACACCTCCGGCATCCGGGTCGGCACCCCCGCCCTGACCACCCGGGGTCTGGGCACCGCCGAGATGGACGCGACCGCCGAGCTGATCCACACCGTGCTCAGCCAGACCACGCCGGGGTCGAACGCCGACGGCACCCCGTCGAAGGCCAAGTACGTCCTGGACCCGGCCCTCGCGGACAAGGTCGCCCGCCAGGCCACCGACCTCCTG
>NZ_SMKJ01000080.1:0-23716 GCF_004348615.1 Micromonospora sp. KC207 | reverse complement strand
CGTTCGGTCATGGTGAAGGCGTATGTCGTTGGGGCATCGGCTCGGCGGACGTGATGTCCGTCGATGCCGGGGTGAAAGTGAACCAGACACGATCCCGGGGTGAAATGCTCTGATTCCGGTCGGGTTCGCGTCCACGAGATGCGCTCTTTCTGGGGAGAGCCGGACATCTCATGCTGCCGAGGTCGAGTGGCGAATCAGCCACTACTGGCACGAAGGTGAAGCAAACGTCCAGTCAGATGCCGTTCCGCAGCTCCTTATCACTCTGGATCGCGCGCCGGACCGCGTCGACGACCTGATCCTGAAGTGTGCGCAGCGATTTGTCGAGGTTCACGGAACGGACGCAGGGGACATCGCGAGAGGCGCGGCTGCGGAGGCCAGAGAAGTCGGAGAACTCCTGATGCGCGCGTATGCCCAGGCAGCGGACACTCGGGGGAGAGCTACAGTGTTGGACATGCTCGACTCGCTGCTGATGTCCGGTGCGTACGGCGTTGCCGAGATGGTAGATACCGCTGATCGGTGATGCAGGTGCTGGCGAGCTTGCCACCGCAACCCAAACCTGCGTCCAGGCTCCAGCAGCCTGGTAGATCATGTGAGTGCAGCCGGTGGACGTCGCGACCTGGCTGGTTGTACCGGCAGCGGATCACCCGCGACGGTCAGGACCGATTTCGCATTCTGCCGCGCCCGCCCCACCGACCGCACCATTGTGCGAACCAATGGTTCATCGTGAGTGCCCCCGTCCGGGTTGGGCGGGGCATCGTCGTGTCGGTGGGGATCTTGATCCCGAGGTTCGGCCACCCGAAGGCTGTCGGGACGAGAAGGAGGCCACGGCCGCGCAGGTCCAATGTTCCGCGCCGGACGCCGGTGAGGTGCAGTTCGTCGTTCTTCCATGCTGCTCGCTGGTGGAGGTCCGCGAACAACCCTTCCAGGCCACCGTCGGCCAGGTGCCGGGACCGGATGGTCCGAGCCGGGGTGCCGGGGTGCATTGGGCACCGTTTTGACACCTCGTCGCCCAGGGGACCAATCGGCGGCGTTTCGGCGTTGCTGCGCCCCAGAACCCGGCTTCTGGGGCGGAGCAACGTCACGACCGTCAGTGGACGGCCCTGAAGGGCGGGCGGTCGGTGTGACCTGAACCACTGTCCGACGCCTTCACCGGCCCGGCCGCGATGTCGGGACGGTGTCGTGCCGCCTCGTCAGTGCACCGATCCGTAGGGCAGCCACCGGGTCCCGGTCTCATGCCGTTGCGCCCGGCGCATCGATGAAGCTGGGTAGCCAAGCTCCAGGTACCCGAAACATGGGCCCTGACCTGCACCGTCAGGTCCGGTCAGATCGTGTTGGGTCGGGGTGTGCTGCTTCTCGTAGCCAAAAGACGAGCACATCCATCGGTGGGATGCCGGTGGATAGGCACTGGCGACGGGTCGCCAGCCCCAGCGTCGGGTACGTCTGGCGAGCTGCTGCGGCGGGGTTGGAGCACAGCGTCGCCAGGTGTTCCGGCCGACCAATCGAGGGTTGTGTCCATCGACGTGGTGTACGACTTGCCCGTGATGGGCGTGTTACGTAGATAGAATGACAGTTCGGGTCCTGATGGCCGCCCGACGGCGGTTGGCGGCGGCTGCGAGAATTTCACTGTCAATCTCCAGGATGTGCTCGACAAGCAGGTCAACCTGCGTGGCGTTCCGGCCGTTGTAGCGGGATTGTCCGTCGCGGGGACAAGAAGTGTGGCTACTCGCGGGGCGGTTCAGGTGACCTCGGACTCGTGCTTCCGAATCGCGTCGTTAACGAACACCTTCACCTCCAGTGCGCTCGTTCTAACACTGCGAGAGCACAACGTCCCGCTGAGCACCCTGCCATCGAGCTGCTTCCAGACCTCGCGCCTGAATGGCGAGCCGATACGAGTCTCACCGTCGAGCAGATCCTCGGGCAGGTCTCGGGGCTGCGCGAGTCCGTGGACTCGAGCACCGTTGCCACTCTGGGCGACGGGCACCACGCGCTCAACGAGGCAGCCCGGCTCGTAGTACGCGCCGGGAACGAGCAAAAAGCCCGGGGCGCACTGGTCCTACTACAACGGCAACTACTTTCTGGCCGGAGCGATCCTCGCGGCCATCAACGGCGCTTCATATGAGAATCGGCATACTCGGCACGGGTGGTATGGCGGCGGCGCTTGGCGGTGCATGGACTGCAGCCGGGCACGACGTGGTGATCGGCGGCCGGAATCAGGGGCGGGCGGAGCAGACCGCCGGACGGATCGGTGCCGCCGGGCATGGCAGCCTCGTGGACGCGGCGGGTCACGGTGATGTCATCCTCGTCGCGGTTCCGTCGGCGGAGGCGCCGCAGCTGGTGGGCGGTCTCGCCGCAAGCCTCGCCGGTCGGACGGTCATCGACTGCACCAACCCTGTCGTACCGACCGGCGACGGGCTGATGCTCAACACTGGTGGCAGCACTTCTGTGGCGCGGCAACTGGCAGCCGCCGCGCCCGACGGGCACGTGGTCAAGGCGTTCAACCTCTGCCACGTGAGCATCTGGACACTGCGTCCGCCAACCTTCGAGGGCGTACCGCTGGCCGTGCCCTACTGCGCCGACCACGCCGAGGCAGCCACGGCGACGGATGCGTGGCGGCAAACACCTCTGCCCGGCTGTGTCCACCGAACTCGGCCCCCGTACCGCTGTCACGTGAACGACCTCGGGCAGCGGGCGCAGGTTGCGAAGGGATCCGGCACTGGTACCTCCTCAAGGGGTGACTTGCATCCCTCAATGTCCAGACGGCGGGCAAATGGCACCACGAGAAGAATCCCGAAGGCGACTTCGTCCGAACAGGTTCAATCGTCCTCAGTCGGCAGCAAGGGTGAACGAGCATCTTCACGGCAGGGCAGCCGAAGCATCGTGCCGGTGATTCATGATGCGTCCGACCGGCGGTCGGGGGAACGCGTCGGAATCGGCGCGACCGAGGGCACCACGATCGGCGGCTTCGGCAGTGGTTCCAGGTCGGGAAGCGTGACGCCCGGGTTGGGTAGTTGCGGCAACAGGGGCAGCGGCGGAAGCGTGGCATCGATCGGCCGGGGAACGCCGTCGAGTAGTGGGGGGCGCGATGGCAGCTCCGACGGGCGGGGAGAGACCGCCGGTACCGGCGTCGGCGTTTGCGTCGGCGTCGGCGTCGGCGTCGGCGTTGGCGTTGGCGTCGGTACGACCACCGGCGTGTGCGTATGGTGAGATGTGGCCGCTGGGGAGCCAGGTGTACGGGTCTGGCCGGCTGGTTCGAAGACCGACCCGCGGGTTGGGGGCCGGGGCGGCTCGGGCGTTACGTGTTCTACATACACGCGCGCCAGTGCGACGGTGGCGGTGGCCACGGCGACGGTGGCGGTGGCGGTGGCGGTGGTGGTGGCCGGTGTGGCGGAACCGGCCAGCCGTCGGAGTGCCACGAGCCACGGTGGTACGAACACGCCGAGCGAAGCCGCCCGTAGCCACCGCCGTGCCCGGGTCAGGTGCGACTCGACAGAACGGCGCGTCAGGCCGAGACGCTGGGCGACGCTGTCGGTGTCGGCACCATGGCCCGTAGCGACGCACACCTGGTAGGTCGTGGCCGGCAAGCGTCGCAGTTCGCCGACGAGCCAGTTCGCCAACTCCCGGTCACTGACGGCTTCGGCGAGCTCCGGCGTGGTCCGATCCGCTTCGTCACCAAGTCTGGCTGCGGCGACCTCCTCCCGACCGCGGCGGCGGAGCAGATCCACGTAACGCCGGTAGGCGACAGTCGAGGTCCAGGCAGTGGCGTTCCTGGCACGTGCCAGTTCAGGCTTATCCAGCAGGGCCAGGAGAGCCTCCTGCGCGCAGTCCTCCGCGTCGTGCCGACTGGCGCCCGCTGCGAGACAACGCCGGATGGCTGACTCTCGCACCCGTACGAGTTCGGAATCCTGCATGCGGTTCGGCCCTTCCGCTCGGCCCGCCGACCAGCCCGCACAGTGTGGCAGGAGGGCGCCCGGATTGTGGGTCGGCGAGGGCACCGTGGATCGGTGTCAAACTGGGGTGCGTGTAACGCGCTCCGGCGGCGACCCTCCAGTGATCTGCCGTTTGGCCGGCGACCCTTGCGCTACCGCTAAACGACGCGGCTGAAGGGAGATCACTGGAGGGCCTGTCATCTGCCGGAGGTCCGATGCTGACAGCTCAGCGTGCCGGTGGGGCAGACGATCCGATGGTGGTCAGGAACTCGGCGGGATCCCATAACAAGGCCTGACCGCCACCGGGCCACGAGAGTGCCTCAGTAGTCCAGGTCGCAGTCCAGGTCCGTGGTCAGGCTCGCCTGCACGTACATTCCGTTGTTCAGCTCCAGCCAGAGCTTCCCGTCAACGCCGATGGTGGTGCCCACCACGGTCACGATGGCACCGGCCTCCAGCTGCCCGCCGATCGGGCTGGAGGGGTCCGGACGGAGGTGCAGGTTAACGTTCGCCGTGACCTGGCTGCTGCAGTCGAGCGTGATGGACGCCGAAGTGCTGCTCGTCGCGGCGCTGGCGGTGGTGACACCGGCGAGCAGCGCCCCACTGACAGCGGCGACCGTGAATGCGGACGCGACCAGGGCACGCGTCGTTGCTCGTGACATTTACAGCTCCTTTGATAAAGACGGCATTGGTGCTGGCCAACACTTTTAGCTCTCGACTCCCATCGAGGCGCGCAACGTAAGGCTATTGGGGTACCGATCAATGCGTCAAGAAGCAAATACGCACTGATTTCGTCCACAAAGGAGGGTAGAAAACCACTCCTTGCTGCTGAGTCCGCGACTCTCGATGCAGAACCAATGGCACTTCCTTCATTCGAGGGATGACGGGCCGGAATTGTCTGTACGTCCAGGGCGAAGCGGAGGCCGCCGTTATGGAAAGAATCGACCCCTGGAGCGGGGTCGGTACAGCGGCGCGGTCCGCCCTGGTCGGGTTGTCGGCGGTGATACGGCGGCGGCGAGGGTGCGCAGGGTGGTGCGGGTGACCTTCAGGTCGGCCGGTTCACACTCGATCTGGGCGGGTTCGGCGGTGAGGGTGGTGATCTTCTTGAGGAGCCGGTCGACGGTCTGACCTGCGGTTGCCTCGCGTCCGGCGATCAGGTCGAGCAGCGTCGGAAGGTTCACCGGTGCCGCCGGGACGATGCGCTGGTCCTGGTCGGCCGACGCACGATGGTGGCCGTCGACGCCCACAACGTTCGTGACACGGCCGATTCCGGTCGGTTCTCGTACTCGCGCACGAGGCGGCGGTGCAGCATCAGCGTGCCGTAGGTGCAGCGGTAGTGGGTCACCGGCGATGGCGGCGGGTGTGGTTCGCATGGTGGTGCCTCCGCCCCACAAGAAAAAGCCACTGGGCGGGCGATGGCTGTGAAACCCGTGCGCTGTAGGGCTCGTCAGTCAAGCTGTTCTGCGGACTCATTGGTGATCACCCACCCGTTTCATCCGTTGTGCGGGCAGCGCCTGGTGGTGCTGTTTGCGCAGCACACTGGTCTGTTTCTCGTGTGTGAGGTCGAGGGGAGGCGGCGGGTCACCGGCTCCAGCATGTCTGCCACCGCCATCACCGCCTGGTGGTGTGCTGCGCGGACGGGCCAACGGTGAACGACGGCGACGATCACCAGCTCGCGCCGGTCGAGGCTGGCGAACGCGTACTTGCGGCAGTCGACGACGGCGCAGGTGCGGTTCGACACCGAGGTGCGACGGGTCAGCGGTTGGGGAAGAACTGGGCGCTCTGGCCGTACTCCATCGCCTTGACGAACTCGGGATCGTTGAGCCGCTGATCCAACTCTTGCTCGGTGGGCTCCGCCACGCGCTGGTGGAGCCACCACAGGTGGCCGAACGGGTCGCGGAAACGGCTGACCCGGTCGCCCCAGAACAGTTCGGTCGGCTCGGTGACAACGGTCGCGCCGCGTTCGGCGGCCCGGCGCAGTACCTCGGCGTCGTCGGCGACGTAGAGGCGCAGGAAGGCCGGCGTCTGCGGCCATTCCGGCTTGTCGAACATCATGACGACCGAGTCCCCAATGCGGACCTCGGCATGGCCGATCACCCCGCCAACACCCACCCGAGATAGCTCGGTGGCGTCGAAGACACCGACGACGATTCGATCAACTCAGCCGCATTTCCCGGAGAGATCATCCACGGGGTCACGGTGTGGTAGCCGTCGGGCACGACCTTCATCGCTCGTCTCCTCGTTCCGGGTGCACTGTCTGCGCACCACCACAGACCACGCTAGATCTGATGTAGGTCGGGGTCGGTCCTATATCATCGGGCACTATGGGAAGGTGAACGAGACGTCGGCCCGCCTGCTGCGCCTGTTGTCCCTGCTCCAGACGCCCCGGGAATGGCCGGGCGGCGAAATCGCCGAGCGGCTCCAGGTGACCCCACGCACCGTGCGCCGTGACATCGAGCGGCTCCGTGATCTCGGCTACCCGGTCCAGGCCGCCATGGGCTTCCACGGTGGGTACCGGCTCGTGGCGGGCAAGGCGATGCCGCCGCTGCTGCTCGATGACGAGGAGGCGGTGGCCATCGCCGTCGGTCTGCGCACGGCGACGCAGCCGGTCGCCGGCGTCGCGCCAACCACCAGCCGACGACCCGGCCGAGTTCGTCACCACCCGGCTCTACGACCGGGCTCTGGTCTTCCGGGCAAAGGTGACCCTCGCCTTGCCCGCCCCGCAGGCAGCGACCCGACTGGGCGACTACACCGGCGAGCTGCAGCCCCTCGATGATGCATCGTGTCGATGGCACAGCCCGGACGACACCATCGACTGGCTCGCCGTCCGGCTGACCCTGCTCGGCTGCGATTTCACCGTCCACGAACCGGTCGAGCTGGTCGACCACCTGCGTCAGCTCGGCAGCCGTATCACCCGCGCCGTAGCAACCAGCACCTGAGGCGGCCATCTGGATCGCTCCGAGCTGCCCGGTGCCCTTGCGACGCCAGCAGGAAGTGGCACCAGGGCCGGCTCAGCTGGCGGCCGGCTCCCGGGTGTCGGCCGGTACGACCAGCGGAGCTCCGGTGACCGGGTCGGGGACGACCTGGTTCGGCATCCCGAAGACCTCGGCGACGAGTGCGGTGCCCACCGTCGAGGCGGGATGGCCCTCGGCCACGATCCGGCCGTCGCGCATCGCCACGAGATGGGTGGCGTACCGGGCCGCGTGGTTGAGGTCGTGCAGCACGGCCACGACGGTGCGGCCCTGGGTGACCAAACGGTGCAGCACGTTGAGCACGTCGATCTGGTGAGCCACGTCCAGGTAGGTGGTGGGTTCGTCGAGCAGGACGAGGGGCGTCTCCTGGGCCAGCACCATGGCGGTCCAGGCCCGTTGTCGTTGCCCGCCGGAGAGTTCGTCGGCTCGACGGTCGGCCAGGTCGGTCGTGCCGGTCGAGGCCAGGGCCGCCTCGACGGCCGCCTCGTCGGCCCGGGAGAAGCGGCGTAGCACCCGCTGGTGGGCGTAGCGGCCCCGGCCGACCAGTTCCCGGACGGTGATTCCCTCGGGCGCGGTCATGGTCTGCGGTAGGAACGCGATCCGGCGGGCGCGTTCCTTCGCCGGCAGAGCGACGAGGTCCGACCCGTCGAGCAGAACCCGCCCCGTAGCAGGGCTGAGCAGCCCGGAGAGGGCCCGCAGGAGCGTCGACTTGCCGCACGCGTTCGGCCCGATGAGCACGGTGAACGAGCCGTCCGGCACCGCGAGGGACAGTTCGTCGCTGACGGTCCGCTGGTCGTAGCGGAGGGTGACGCGCTCCGCGCGGAGTCGGACGTTCAGCTGGTCGACCATCTGGTCCTCCTGATCTCGTGGACGAGCAGCCAGAGCAGGTACGCGCCGCCGAGGGTGACCGTCACCACCCCCACCGGCACGGTCAGCGGGATCACGTGCTGGGCGGCCAGGTCGGAGCCGAGCAGCAGCAACGCCCCCACCACGGCGGTGGCGGCGAGCGGCAGGCCCGGTGCCCGGACAAGCCGGCGGGCGATCTGCGGGGCGGCCAGGGCCACGAAGGAGATCGGACCGGCCACCGTGGTGACGGCGCTGACCAGGATGACCGCGACCAGCACGAGGGCGGCGCGGTCCCGGTCGACCGCGACCCCGCTGGCGGCGGCGACGTCGCCCAGTTCCAGCTGGGCCAGGGCCGCCGACCACAGAGGGGTGATCACCAGCAGCGCCAGGATGACCCCGGCGGCGGGCCAGACCACCTCGGCGGTGGCGGTGTTGAGGGAGCCGGCGCCCCAGGCGGCGGCGAAGAGGGCCGTCTCCAGGTCGGCGCGGAGCAGCAGCCAGGTGTTGGTGGCGGCGAGCATCGAGGAGACCCCGACACCCACGACGATGAACCGGAACCCGGAGAGCCCGTCCCGGTACGCGAGCAGATAGATCGCCAGGGCGGCCAGCAGTCCACCGGCGAGCGAGCCGAGCATCAGCAGGTGCCAGCCGCCGCCGAGCATCAGCAGGGCGATCAGCATTCCGGAGAACGAGCCGTTGGCCAGGCCGATGATGTCCGGGCTGGCCAGCGGATTGCGGGTGATGGTCTGGAAGATCGCACCGGCGACGCCGAGCGCCGCGCCGAAGGCGACGGCGGCGGCGATGCGGGGCAGCCGCCACTCCAGCACGACAGCGCGGGTCAGCCCGCCGGTCCGGCCGCCGAGCACGCCGAGGATCTCGTCGAAGCGGAGCGGGAAATCGCCCACCCAGAGGCCGATCACCGCCAGCGCCGTGACGAGGAGCGCCGCGGTGACGCAGACGGCGGCTTTGCGTACGCCGATGGCCACGTGTGCGCGGTCGGTGCCGAGCATCAGCCGGCGGCGGCCCGCAGTGCGGCGCGGTGGCCTGCCCGCGGCGCTCACAGCGCCGTCGCCCGTCGACGTCGGGCCAGCCCGATCAGGACCGGTGCGCCCACGAACGCGGTGACGATGCCGACCGGCATCTCGCTGGGCAGGACGGCGATCCGGCCGAGTACGTCGGCCAGCAGCACCAGGACCCCGCCGGCCAGAGCCCACACGTCCGACGGGGGCACCGGGTTCGCGCCGACGAAGACCGACAACACCAGCGACCCCAGGAGTACGGCGACCGCCCCGGCCAGCCAGCGCCGGGTGGTACGACGGCGCGCGGCACGGCCGGTGGTCGGCGGTGCCGCGCGCGGATGCGGTGGTGGTCAACTCGACGCGGCGAGGATGCGTTCGAGGTCGTCGAGGACGATCTGCCCGCCGACCGTGCCGACCCCCGGTGATCCAGAAGGACTGGTCGACCAGGTGCAGGCGGGGGAAGGCGGCGGCGTTGGTGCTGATTGAAACCGGGATGGTGCTGCCCGCCGAGTTTGCCGACCACAGGTGTGAGCACCGCGCCGGTGACGAGAAGCGCGGTGGTGACCAATGCCCCTTCGGCAGGGCTTGCCCGCGCCGCACGCCGTCTCCGCCGGATGCAGGCGAGTCAGTCCTTCACCGCGCCGGTGGTGACGCCGGCGGCGATGTAGCGCTGGGCGACGACCAGCAGCACGGCTGCGGGCACCGACGCCACGACCGCGGTGGCCATGATGGCGTTCCACTGCTGGTTGTTGTTGCCGATGTACTGGTAGATGCCGAGGGTGATCGGCCGCAGCGCGCCACCGCCGTTGAGCGTGGACGCGAAGACGAAGTCCGACCACGCCCAGAGGAAGGCGAACAGGGCGACCGTGATGCTGGCGTTGCGGCTGACCGGCATGATGATCGACCAGAAGGTTCGCAGCGGACCGGCGCCGTCCACCCGCGCCGCCTGAGTAATCTCCTCAGGGATGCCGGACATGAACGCCTGGAAGATCAGCACCCCGAACGGCACGGCGATCGTGGCATCGGCGACGATCAGCCCCGGCAGGGTGTTGAGCACCCCCAGGTTGAGGTAGATGGCGTAGAAGCCCATCGCCATGATGATCCCCGGGATCATCTGGGCGACGAGGAGCACGAAGCTCACCGCCGCGCCGCCAGCGGGACGCAGCCTGGCCAGGGAGTAGCCGGCCGGTGCGGCGATGACCAGCGTGAGGGCGACCGTTCCGAACCCGACGAGCAGGCTGCTCCCGAGGTAGGGCAGTTGCTGGTCGAGGACGGCGCGGTACCCGTCGAGCGTGCCGTGCAGCGGCAGCAGATCCGGCGGGGACTTGCGCATGTCCTCGTCCCGGGTGAACGAGACGTTGACCATCCAGTAGACCGGGAACAGCATCAGGGCCGTCAGCGTCAGGCCGATGCCGGTCTTCCACCACGTGGTGGCCCGTCTCATTCCGTGCCTCCCTGCCGGCGCTGGACGCGGATGTAGACCAGCCCGAACGCCAGGGCCGCCACGATGAGCAGGTTGCCCACCGCGGCACCCGGCCCGAACTGCGGCAGCAGGCTGCCGAACCCGAGCTGGTACGACCAGGTGGCGAGGGTGGTGGAGGAGTCGGCCGGGCCGCCCCGTGTCATGATCCAGATGATGTCGAAGACTTTGAGCGTGTAGACCAGGCCGAGCAGCAGGGTGATGGCGGAGACCGGGCGCAGCAGCGGGAACGTCAGGTGCCAGAACCGCTTCCACCCGGTGGCCCCGTCCAGGGCGGCGGCCTCGTAGACCTGCGGCGAGATGCCCTGTAAGCCGCTGTAGAGCAGCACGAGGTTGAACGGGATGCCGATCCACACGTTGGCGATGATCACCGAGGCGAGCGACCAGTTCGGCGAGGTGAGCCAGTTGACCGGGGCGAGCCCCAGCGTCCCGAGGAACGTGTTCACCACGCCGGCCTCGCTGTTGAGCATCCAGGACCAGGTGGACGACGACACGATCAGCGGCAGCAGCCACGGCACGAGGAAGAGCGCCCGGAGCGTGGCGGACAGCCGGAAATGCTGGTGGAAGAAGACCGCCAGCGCCATGCCGATGCCGAACTGGAGCACCAGCGAGGCAGCGGTGAACACGAGGGTGTGCGTCACCGCCGGCACGAACGTCGGGTTGTCGGCCACCTGGCGGTAGTTCGCCAGGCCGATGAAGGGCGCGTCGCCGCGCACGAACGAGCGCACCGTGTAGTCGCGCAGGCTGAGGTCCAGGTTGCGGTAGAGCGGGTACGCGTAGAAGGCGAGCAGGTAGGCCAGCAACGGAAGCAGGAAGGCCCAGGCCGCCCAGCGCCCCGTGTCGCCGCGCGCCAGCCGGCGGGCCGGGCGGGCCCGTGACCGGGCGGGCGCTGGTGCCGCCCGGTCATGGGGCGATCGCGTGGTGGCGCTCATCCGTGCGGCTACTTCGTCGCCGCGGCGGCAGCCGACTGTGCCTCGGTCATCGCGGCCTGCGGCGTCTTCGACCCGCTCAGCGCCGCCTGGACGGCCTTCCACAGCTGCTCGGAGATCTTCGGGTACTTCGTGCCGAGGTCGTCGCCGGTGCGGCCTTTGGCCGCGCCGACCGCCTCGACCCACACCTTCAGCTCCGGGTTCGCGGCCACCTGCTTGGCCTGGGCCTCGGGGGTGGGCGCGATGTAGGACAGCGTCGTGTCGGTGGCCAGCAGGTTGTCGTCGCTGGTCAGGCAGGCGACCAGCTTCTGCGAGGTGGCGTACCGGCCGGCCTGCTTCTGCGCCGGGATGGTGACGAACTCGCCGCCGGTCGGCGCGGGGGCCGGGCCGCCCGCCGTGGCCGGGATCGCGATGATGCCGTACTCGAAGCCGAGCTTCTTGGCGTTGCCGAGCTGCCAGGTGCCGTTCTCGGCGAAGGCGTACTCGCCGCTGGCGAACTCCTGCCAGCTCGTCGTCTGGGTGTTGTTGATGACCGAGTTCGGGGCGTGGCCCTTCTTCAGCCAGTCGGTCCACAGGGACACCGCCGCGACGGCCTCGGGGGAGTCGAGCGTGGTCAGCCGTGCGCCGCTGCCCCAGAACCACGGCAGGAACTGGAAGCTGCCCTCCTCGGTGCCGATGGCGGAGAAGGTGATGCCCTTCTTGCCGGCGGCGGCCACCTTCGCCAGGGCGGCGTTCAGCGTGGCCCAGTCGGTGACCGAGGCCGGGTCGACGCCGGCGGCGGTCAGCACCGCCCTGTTGTAGTACAGGGCCAGGGTGTTGGCACCGATCGGCACCCCGTACGTCTTGCCGCCGCTCTGGCCGGCGCCGAGCAGGTTCGCCGACATCGCGGACGTGTCGAGCTTGTTCTCCTCGGTGGTGGTCAGGACGCCGGCCTCGGCGAGCGTGGACACGACCGGGTTGTCCACGATGAGCACGTCGGGCGAGTTGCCCTGCTGCGCCGCGAGCAGCGCCTTGTTCGTCAGGTCGGTGGTGTCGTAGCCGGTCCGGGTGACCGTCACCCCGGCATCGGTGCCGCACTTGGTGAGCAGCTTGACCCAGTCCGAGCCGCCGTCGAACTGCGGGTACGGGTCCCAGATGGCGTACGAGCCGGCGGCGTCGCCCGAGGTCTCCTCCGACGACGAGCAAGCGACGGTGCCGCTGGCCGCGATCAGGGCCGCCAGCGCCACCCCGAAGACGCGCTGGCCTGTTCCGAAGGTCTTCACGAATGATCCCCTTTACCTGTTCAGCCGGAGGGTGCCCGAGCTGACCGCCGGCTCGTGGGCAGCGGGGCACGCTGGTGGGTGGATCGTCGAATCGATTCGCCGAATCGGTTCGCCAGAACGTAGGTCAGTCCAGAGCGGTGGTCAAGGGGTTCTTGGGATCTTCGTTGGTCCGTGAGGAAACATCTCAGCAATCCCGGGTTTACCAGGTTGGCGCGGATCTGTGCCGAACCTGGCGTCGCGTCGAATCGGTTCTCCATGCGTTGAGGGCCCGGGTGCAGGTCGGGCCGGCCGCTGCGCGAAACCGCCTGACCGGGCTGTGGCCCGACGGTGCCCGCCTGCTCGACGTGGGTCCGTTGCCGGCCCCGCAGGCGGTGGAGTTGGGGCGGGCGGTGGGCCGGGAGCGGATCCTCGGGGAGCCCGAGCCGGCCGAGGAGTTGGCGGGGATCTGCACCGAGTTGACCGACGGGCGCAGCGGCTGGCCCGCTGTTGCCTTCCCCCCCCGCAGCTATCCTCGGCCGTTGGCGGCGGCCGCCAGCGACAGCGCCCGGAGCGCGCAGGACCAGCCTGCTGCCCCGAGGAGCATGCGGAGGTAGTTCAAGCTGGTCCACCACTGGACTGTCGCGGAGATTTTCGATTCTGGCCAGGAACCGGCGGAGCTCTGCAACATGAGCATCTGGGGAACGAAGTAACTGTAGCTGAAAATGGCGTATCCCAGCATGATGATACCGGCTGCCAGCACCCAGCGCCGGTTGGCCCGGTTGCCGCGCCACGCCACGACGTTCGCGACGGCAAGCAGTGCGACGACCGGTGATACGAACGGCCAGAAAGCACGGCCGGCGTTGTACATGCCCGACCGTTCCATGGCGGCGAGGACGTCACTCGGTGGCACACTGTCCCAGAGCGGCACGACGACGATCTTCTCGTACAAGCCGGCGCCGAACTGAACTCCTACGAAGACGACGAGGAGCCAGAGCAGGACGGTTGCCGCCCGGCCGGCCGTCGGCGAGGCGGAATTGCGGGACATGTTCGATGGCATCAACGTGCACCTGTCTCTTGTTCTGATAATTTCGATATCGACCTCAGGCCACGTGCATCGCAACTTTTTCGTTCCAGTCGATGTGGTGGGTGTACATCCAGGCATGGGACTTCGGGCTGGCGAAGAGTTTCAGGGCGATGGGCATCATGAGGTCGCGGAAGACCCGCGCCACGGGGCCGGCGGTCTTGCTGTCGGAGAGGGTCTTGGAATAGGCGACGACCCTTTCCACCCTGGGCCTGCGCAGCCGTTCGTAGGCGGTGGAGGCGGCGTTGATGTCCGGCGCGTCGCGCAGACATCTGGCCAGGATGACGGCGTCCTCGACGGCCATGGAAGCGCCTTGGCCGGCGGACGGTGAGGTGGCGTGTACCGCGTCGCCGATGAGCACGGCCGGGCCGCGGTGCCACACGGGGCTGGTGGGGATGTCGTAGACCAGGTGGGCGCCGATGTCCCCGACGCTGTTGGTGACTATCTCGCTGATGACCGGCAGGTCATCGGCGAACAGGTCACGCAGTTGGCGCTGCCACCCCGCCGTCGGGATGGCAGCCAGTTCCTTGCGGGTGGGTTCGTCAAAGCGGTGCAGGTTGGCGAACCAGTAGGTCTCGCCGGACTCTCGTACCAGGTAACCGAAGAACGCTCGCTTGCCGAAGATGAAATGTTGGGTGCCGGTGGTGGGTGCGAGATCGGTGCGGCTGTACCCTCCGACGCCGACCAGGCCGGTAAACCGCGGCTTGGCCGAGTTGGCGTCGAGAATTTGGCGGGTGCGGGAGTGGATCCCGTCGGCGCCGATGAGGATGTCGCCCGCGGCGTCGGTGCCGTCGGTGAACTTGACGAAGACGCCGTCGGCGGTGACCTCGTAGGTTTCCAGGCGCTTGCCGTACTCGATGCCGATGCCGCGGTCTAGGGCCTGCTCCCGTAGAGCCTTCTGGAGTGCGCCGCGCCGTACGCAGACGCTGACGGTGCCGTCCGGGAGGGGCATGCCGTTGGCGACCTCGCCCAACCGTTTGCCGGTGCCGCTCCACATGACCATCCGGGGCATCGGGAATCCGTCGGCGCGCTCGACGACTTCGACGTCAATGGCGCGCAGCGCGTCCAACCCGTTGGACGCGATGTTGAGGAAGAGCCCCGTGTATTCGGCCGGCCGGTCGTATGCCTCGAAAATCCGAGACTCGATTCCAGCGCGCTGCAACGCCATGGCCATGGCCGTGCCGCCGATACCACCGCCGATAATCAATGCATTTTTCATGACGACCTCTCTCCTCAACGACTGTGGTGGGGTTTTCCGGGCGACTGGCCGGGCTCGACCACGACGAACTGGCCCATCAGTCCCTGGTCCTCGTGGTGGAGCAGATGGCAGTGGTACATGTACGGGGTGTTGCGGTCGACGTAGTCGCCGAACCGCAGGGCGATGCGGACGGGTGTGTTCGGTGGCGTGTGGACGGTGTCCTTCCAGCCGCGTAACTCCGGCGGTGGTGGCGCGTCGCCGACGGACAGGACCTGGAACTGTGCGTCGTGTACGTGGAAGTTGTGTGGCGCTCCGTCGATGGCGGTGATCTCCCAAACCTCGGTGGAATCCCTGGTCACCGCGAAGTCGATGCGGTTCATGTCCATCTGCGCGCCGTTGATGGAGTATCCGGAGAGTTGGAAGGTGCGGATTGCGGCGGGTGCGGAGGCGTCGATCCGAGGGAGGTCGGCGAGCCGGCCGGGTAGCGGAGGCGAGGGGGACAGTTGTGTCGCGGCGCGCAACTGGAGGACGTCGAGGGTGTCGTGGCCGCCGCTGAAGCGGGCGTTCCAGACGTTGGTGCCGACCTCCGGCGGGTAGCTGCGCAGGACGACACGCTCGCCCGGGCGCAGGGTCACGACGATCTCGGCGCGTTCCCCGGGAGTCAGTTGTATCCGGGGTGTCTCGTAGGGGGCGGCGAGCAGCCCTCCGTCGGTGCCGACGAGCGCGAACGGCCGGTCGTCCGAGAACCCGAACCGGTAGACCCGCGCATTCGAGGCGTTGAGCAGCCGCAGCCGCACCCGCTCCGTGGTGACGTCGTGGTACGGCGTGAGCGTCCCATTGACGCAGATCGTGTCCCCGAGGATGCCCATCGACGTCCAGAACGCCTCGCTGTCGTCGAGTTGATTGTCGTCGCCGAACTGCTTGTCCTGAACGATGACCGGGATGTCGTCGACCCCGTACCGGCTCGGTAGGCCGGCTGGCGTGGTCGGGTCGTCGACGATGAACAGGCCGGCCATGCCGAGGTAGACGTGCCGCGCGGTCTGCTGGTGCGGATGCGGGTGATACCACAGGGTGGCGGCCGGCTGGGCGATTCGCCACGTGGGAGTCCACACGCCGCCCGGCTCGATCATCTGGTGCGGCCCACCGTCCATCGCCGCGGGTAGATGCATACCGTGCCAGTGCAGGCTCGTCGGTTCGGACAGGGCGTTGCGTAGGTTGATCAGCACTGTCTCGTCCCGGGTTGCCCGCAGCGTCGGCCCGAGGTGCCCCCCGTTGACGCCCAGGGTGGCGGTGGCTCGCCCGGGCCGGAACTGATGCTCGCCTGCGGTCGTCCGGAGGTCGAACACCCGGCGGCCGGACTCGTCCGCGCGGCTTGTCGCGAGTGGCGGTATGGCCAGCCGGTTGGTGAAGTTCAGTCTCCCGGTCGTGGTGGTGTCTGCCACGGCCCACGCCACCGCCAACCCACCACCGAGTGAAGCGGTGGCGGCCGGTACGCCGACGAGTCCCATCTTCAACAGCGATCGGCGGGTGATGCGCCGCGACCCCATCAGGCGACCGCGCCGATCGTCACGGTGTCGGCGCTGCCGGACACGATCACCTGGTACCAGCGGTCGCCGGTGTGCGGCCGGGACGACTGTTCGATCAGCCCACCGCCGACCGCGCCGAACCACCGGTCGTCGAGCAACACCTTGGTGGCGCCCTTGCCGATCTCCAACCGCACCGGTACGTCGGCGGGTCGGTCGACGCGGAGATCCCTCACGGAGGTGAGGCGGAGCGTGGTCGATACCGTCGGGTGGCCCAGGATGAGCCGCAGGTGAGTCGCGCCGGAGTGGAACGCGACCGAACGCACATCGAGGCCGGTGAGGTCGGCGTCGAGGTGTTCGGCGCCGCCGTGCACATCGAACGCCCACGGCACTGCTGGGCTCAGGCGTACGGTGTTGGGGCCCATGTGGCGCAGCAACCGTGAGCCCAGCGGGTACTCGACGTGGACGTTGTGGCCGGCCGCCCAGACCAGCGGCAGCGGGTGGGCGAAGTCCGCCGCCATCAGTCCGGTCAACTGCTCGTCCACGCGCAGGCCAAGCTGGGCCAGGCCGCTGTCGAAGCTGAGCCTCGCCACCTCGGGCGTTCCGTCGGCGAAGGGCACGACGACGTGCGGGTCCCGGACTCCCGCTGATGTCGCGATGATGCTCATGATCGGCCTCCAGGAGGGGCGTGCGTTGGATGGACCGAGCCTCCCGGGACCAGACGTTCCGCGCCTCGGGCAACTGCCTTAGCCACCGCCTTAGATTCCGCCTCGGGGACGTGCGTACCCTCGATCAAGTGGGGTCGAAGGTGTTTGTGGGCCGGCGGGACCAGTTGGCTTCGGTCGACGAGGCGGTGCGGCTCGCGCACACCGGAGAGCCACAGTTCGTGGTGTTCGGCGGCGAGGTCGGGGTCGGCAAGACGCACCTGATGCGCCACGTCGCCGACCGGTCGGCGGAGTCCGGGATGCGGGTCCTGTCCAGCGCCTGCGTCGAGCTGGGAGTGGAGGGCTTTCCGCTCGCGCCGGTTACCGCCGTACTGCGCGACCTGGTCCACGAAATGGGCGAAGCGGCGTTGCCGGCTCTGCTGCCGGGCGCCGACGCCCTGCTGGGGCTGCTTCCGGAGCTGGGCACACCGGCACCGGCCCCAAGCAGCCAGGCGCAGATGTTCGACCTGTTCGCCGCTCTGCTGCGGCGGCTCGGCGCCGAGCGCCCCGTACTGCTCGTCATCGACGACCTGCAGTGGGCCGATCGCTCAACTCGCGATCTGCTGGGGTATCTGGCCCGTACCATGCGAGCCGCGCGCGTTCTGACGATCATGGCTTATCGCACTGACGATCTGGACCACTCCCACCCGCTGCGCCCCTTCCTCGCCGAGTTGGAGCGTCTGCGCGGAGTACGCCGCAGCGAGCTGGCAAGGTTCTCCAGGGCCGAGATCGCCGAACTGGTTGCCGGGCGGCGCGCCGCTCCGGCCGCCCGGCCGCTGGTCGACGAGGTATACCGCCGGTCGGGTGGCAACGCCCTGTTCGCCGAGGAACTGGCCCTGGCCGATGGGGTCGGCGACGTCCCGGACTCCCTCCGCGACCTGCTGCTGCACCGCGTCGAACAGCTTCCCCCCTCCGCGCTGCTCATCGTGCGGCTGGCCGCCGTCGGTGGGCGCGAAGTCCCCCACCGCCTGCTCGCCGCCGCCGCGGACCTGGACGAGACACGGCTGCTGGACGCGTTGCGGGCCGCCACGGCCGCGCAGGTGCTGGTCGCTACCGACCAGGGATACGAGTTCCGGCACGGGTTGCTGCGTGAGCTAACCGCCGCGGATCTCCTGCCTGCGGAGCGGGCACGGATGCACCGCCGGTATGCCGAAGCGATCGAGGCTGATCCCAGCACGGTGCCGGCGGATCGGCTCGCCGCGCAGATCGCCCACCACTGGCACGGCGCGGGCGAGGACCGAAAAGCGTTGCCCGCGTTGGTACGGTCCGCGGAGGTCGCCGGAAACATGCACGCCCGCGCCGAGCAAGCCCGGATCATCGAGCGCACGCTGGACCTGTGGCCGCGTGTACCGGGTGCAGAACAGCTGTCCGGGCACAACCGGCTCGACCTGTTCGAGGCGGCTGTCGGCGCGGCGACCTGGGCCGGCGAGGATGTTCGCGCGCTCGGCCTGATCGACCGGGCGCTCGCCGAGATCGACCAGGCGCGGGAGCCCGGCCGGGCCGCGAAGCTGCTCGCCCATCGCGGTATGACATTGCACAATCTCGACCGCGATGGCGCGCTCACGTCGGTGGAGGAATCAGTTCGCCTGCTGCCCGCCGCACCTGCGCACATTCGCGCGGGCGTGCTCGATCTCGTCTCTGTGGTGTTCGCGCTTCGCGGGCATCCCGGCCGGGCCCGGGACGCCGCTGAGGAGGCGGCCCAGCTCGCCGCCGACCTGGGCGACGTCAAGGTGACGGCCAACGCCCGTACGACGCTGGGCTGGGTGCTGTGCCAACTCGGCGCCTACGACGAGAGCCTGGCGACCCTGCAGGCGGCGAGAGACCGGGCCAACGAACACAACGATCTGGTGCAGGTGGCGAGGGCGCAACTCAACATCGCGGAGGCCCTGGCCAACCTCGGGCACTATCCAACCATGATCGACGCCGCGCACGCCGGTCTTGACGCGGCGTACGGGTCAGGCGTCAGCCGAACCCTCGGGGCGCTGCTCGCCGCCCATCTCTGCGCCGCGCTCACCGCCGTCGGCCGGTGGGACGAGGCCGAATCGACCAGTGCGACCGCACTCGACATGGACCCACCCAACGTGTTCAGCGCTGCGCTGTACGCCCTGCGTGCCGAGATTGCCTTCGCCCGCGGCGAGATCGAAACCGCGCGCGAACAACTGTCCCTCGCCCGTACTCTGCTGGGCCCGGTGTCCCATCCCGGCCCGACAGCCCTGGCCGTGACCCGGCTCGAAGCCGAGATCGCGCTTGCCGAGAACCGGATCAGTGCCGCGCAAGCAACCGTCGCCGCGGCGCTGCCCGCCGTAACCGGCACCAGTCTCGCTCTGTACGCCTGGCCACTGGTCACGATCGGCGGCCGGATCGAAACGCACGCTCGGATGCGAGCCCGAGTTCGGTCCCGCTCCGCCACCGGCGATGGTGCGGTCGACGCACTGCGTGCCGTCGCGGCCCATCTCCCCACTCACACCCCGCTGTTTCGGGCATATGCCACCGAGTTCGCGGCAGAGACCGGAGAGCCGGCCATTTCCTGGCCCGACGTGGTCGAGGCATGGGACGCAGTCGGCAGCCCCTACCCCGCCGCCCGCGCACGGCTGCGCGCCGCGGAAGCAGCCCTCGGCGTCGGCGACCGTCCCACCGCAGGGCGATGGATTCTGGCGGCCGCTGAACAAGCCGACCGCCTCGGTGCCGAGTCACTGTCCGAACAGGTCCGTCTACTTGCCCGTAGCAGCAAACTGCCGTTCGGCGCGCAGGCCGAACCGCGCGCCCGTACCGGAGAACTCGAACGCCGCGGGCTGACGGATCGCGAAATCGAGGTGCTCCACCTCGTCGCAGCGGGCCGGTCCAACCGCCAGATCGGTGAGCAACTGTTCATCAGTGCGAAGACCGCCAGCGTGCACGTCTCCAACATCCTGGCCAAGCTCGGCGTCAACAGCCGGGGCGAGGCCAGCGCCACCGCCCACCGCCTACACCTCCTTGAGGAATAGGGCAGGACCAGGAAAGGAGCGACGAAGAGCGAGACGACTGATCAGGGTGCTCGTCCACAGCCACCAAGAAGCGCACGGGAGCCCGGAGGTGGCCTGTCTCATCCGCGGGCGGCCGGGGTGGTGTGCGGTGCATCGGCCGTGTAGCGGCCCCGGCTCATGGGCGGCAGGGTGTCTGCCCGGGCGTCGGCGAGGTCACGGCGCCATGCGGCCTCGTCGGCCAGTGCTCCTGTCTCGCGGTATCGACGGACCTGTGGCGCATCGGACAGGACCTCGGCGGCTTCGGCAACCGGCACCGGCCGGAACCCGAGCCGCTCCCAGAAAGCCCCGGCGCTCGTGGAGAACACGTATGCCGTACGTCCTTCCTGCGCAGCCGCTTCCGCGAGAACGTGCTCGACCAGCCGCCGTGCCGCTCCGCATCCCCGAAGATCGGGCCGGACGGCGACGCTGCGCAGCAGCACGCAGTGACCCTGCCGCTCCAGGCCCGCAGCCACGGCTGGGCCGGCCGCATCCCTGGTGAGCCAGTACCGGGTGCCGGGCGCGAGGACGTCCTGGGGCGAGAGCCCCTGGCCCGTGAGGAAGGCCGTGAGTTCCTCGCTGTCCGCCGATCGGGCCGCGGGCAGCGGCAGGGGCTTCGCGTAGCAGCGGCTGAGCGACTTGTCCTGGTATGGCGGGTAGTTGGGGATCGGCAGGTAGCCGGCCCGGGTGTACAGCGCGATGGCCTCGGGCTGGTGGACGGCCGTCTCCAGGCGCATCTCGGTGTGGCCGAAGCTGGCGGCGGTGCGCTCCGCCTCGGCCAGCAGTCGGGCGGCGACGCCTCGGCCCCGTGCCTCGGGGGCGACGTACATGCGCTTGAGTTCGGCCGCCGTGTCCGGTGTCGGGAAAGGCTGTACGGCGCAGCAGCCGACCGGTCGGCCGTCCGCCTCGGCGAGCAGGAAGCGTATCGCGGGGTGGATGTGGGCGCCGCCGGTGCAGGGCTCGTCGGGATAGCGGGCGGTGAGGTCGGCGTCGAGGTCCCGGATGAGCCGAAGGATCCTCGGGTCGTCGGCCGCGACGGCGGTGATGGCCAGGGCGAAGGTGGTCACTTGCTGTGGTTCCTTCCGACGATCAGGTCGAGCTGGGTCTGCAGCACGCGCCGCTGCAGGTCGGGCGGATAGGCGTCCGGGTCGGTCACGGCATTGAGGGCGAGACCGTCCAGGCAGGCGACCAGGCTGCGCACCCGGTCGTCGAGGAGTTCCGGTTCAGTAACAGCCGGGCAGGCGGCGCGCACCAGAGCGGTCAGGCGACGGATCCAAGAGGCGTGGCTGCGGGTGTGTTCGGCGAGCAGAGCAGGGTCGTGGCGGGTGGTGAGCAGGAACTGGGACCAGACAACGGCTTCCAGGTGTCGTTCGCTGTCCAGTGGCAGTGCCTGCTCGGCGACGGCGTAGAGGGTGTCGCGGGCGCTGGCGGCAGCGGGCAGTGTGTCGATACGGGCCGCCATCCGGCGGTGCATCTCGGTACGGGCATGGGCCAGCAGCATCTTCTTCTCCGAGAAGTAGTGGGTGACCATGCCCGTGGTGCAGCCCGCGGCGGCTGCGACCGCACGCAGCGTCAGGCCCTCGAGACCGTTGTCCGAGACGACCTGCCAGACGGCCTGCGAGATCGTCTCCCGTCGCTCTTCGTGGTCTACCTGCTTCGGCATCCGACCCCTTTGCATAACCGCTGTTGCGCAACGCGTGTTATGTTAGCTCGCCGTTCTTGCCCTGGGAAGTGAGCTGGCGCACTGGTCAGGCAGGTCGCGGTCATCGGGCACCACTCGCCGCCTGCGAGCTGGGCAAATCCGGGGGCAGCGGGTCCGGACCACACGGCCGCGGGCACCGCCCGGCGAAAATGGTTGCGATAACATTTCGGGCTCGCGCGCCACCGGGAGTCCCGTCGGGCTCGAGGGTCGCCGCCTTGGTCCTGGGCGGGCCGGGCGGCGGAATGTGCGTCCCGCCGACCCCGGGATCGCGCCTCGGGCTGGTCGAACCACCGATTCACAGTGCCTGGTCGTGGCCCCGCCGGCTGCCGAGGGCTCGAACGTCGCCCCCGAAGAGGTTGCTCCGAAAGTGTCGGTCGGGCCGGCGTCGGAGCGAAAACTTGCGAAACCTTATCGTCACATCTTGACGGGCGATGCATCCATCCATGAGAGTCCATGTGGGCCACAGTGGCGCACCGTCGGGAGCTCGGACGCCACGGGCATCGACACATGCCGATGGTAGGGTGCGCGGGCGGCACCTGTTAACGCTAACAGCGACGTTCCTCGCCGCTGACTGATCATCGCGCAGGGCGCGCCCCGGCGGTGACGGACCGGCGCCGCTGAACCCTGTCGGCTGCGGTTCCCCACCAGAACCGGTGCCCGAACGACGGTGGCGGCCTCCTTCGTCCTGCCCCTGACGCCGGGCCCGTCCGCCCAGGAACTCCACCATCTCGACCAGCCCGTGCAACAAGCGTGACGTCAGAAGGGCTCAGTATCGTGGCGATCAGTCGAAGGCCGCATCAAGGCTGTGGCCGCGTCGGGTGCGCTCGCCACTACATCTGGTCCACCTCGGACATCGGCGGCAACTCGTGGACGGCAGTCGACCAGCGTGACTACGCCCCGCCGCTGAACGCCAAGCAGGGCTCGATCCTTGGGACCAGCGACGCCGAGTGCAGCGGCCTGCTCTTTCACTGGGGCACGCCGAACTGGGTGCGGCTCAGGTCGTCGAACCTCCCGGACTACTTCGTGCGGGCTACCTGCTGCGGATCGACCCGCTCGGCGCGAGGGCGAGCGCGAGCGACCGGCAGGACGCCACCTTCCGCATCACGTCCTGGGCACCGTCCACACCATCACTCACCCGCCTCACGGCATGAGGAGACACGTGATGTCACGACACAGATCCCGGTTCGCATCCGTCGCGGTCGCGACGCTGCTGGCCCTCGGCATGGGTGCCGCGATGGTCGGTGGCGGCCTCGGCGGCCCCGCCCAGGCCGCCCAGGTGGGCACGGCGGCGGCGACGGCCGGCTGCGGTAAGGCCCCGACGCTGGCCAGCGGAACGCACACGATCCAGAGCAACGGCAAGAACCGGACGTTCATCCTGCGGATCCCCGACGGCTACGACGCCAACCGGCCGTACCGGCTGGTCTTCGGGTTCCACTGGTGGGGCGGCACCGCCGTTGACGTCGCGACGGGTCAGACGGTGCAGCGGGACGTGTGGGCCTACTACGGCCTGCTGCGGCTGGCGAACAACAGCACGATCTTCGTGGCCCCGCAGGGCATCGACAACGGCTGGGCCAACTCCGGCGGCGAGGACCTCACGTTCGTCGACGACATGCTCCGCCGGATCGAGGGCGCCCTGTGTGTCGACACGACGCAGCGGTTCTCCATCGGCTTCAGCTACGGCGGCGCCATGAGCTACGCACTGGCCTGCGCCCGGCCGAACGTCTTCCGGGCGGTCGCGGTCCAATCCTCCCCCGGCACGCTCAGTGGATGCAGCGGCGGCACCCAGCCGTTCGCGTACCTCGGGGTGCACGGCATCGGCGACAACATCGCCACCGGACGATCGCTGCGCGACCGCTTCGTCCGCAACAACGG
This sequence comes from Micromonospora sp. KC207, assembly GCF_004348615.1. Lineage (NCBI taxonomy): Bacteria > Bacillati > Actinomycetota > Actinomycetes > Micromonosporales > Micromonosporaceae > Micromonospora > Micromonospora sp. KC207. Next base: position 227 of record NZ_SMKJ01000080.1, on the reverse strand, counting down.
CTGCACGGCCGCGAGCCCGCCGGAGCCGAGGGCGGGCAGCCTGACGCACACGGTCTTCAGCTACTCCGGCTGCCGGTCCGGCTACCCGGTGGTGTGGGCGGCGTTCGACGGTGGTCACATCGCCGCTCCGCAGGACGGCGCCAGCGGCGACAGCGGCTCGCGGACCTGGGTCCCGGGCGAGGTGTGGCGGTTCTTCACCCAGTTCGCCGGCACCCCGCCCACCACCC
>NZ_SMKJ01000007.1:0-48356 GCF_004348615.1 Micromonospora sp. KC207 | reverse complement strand
CCCAACGATCAGCCCACCCCACGCCCGCCGCCCAACCACCTGCAGACGACCCCGCTCCAGCCGCACCAACGGCCGCCACCGGTGACAACGCAAACCGGCCGTGGACCCCAGGGAAGAACGCCAGGTCCGCCTCGCCGCCCAACGCATCCTCGCCCGCCACCTGCGACCAACAACCCCAGAGGAGAATTCCACCCGTACGCCCCGGCCCGCGCCTACGTCTCCGCCTCCGCCCCGGCCACCGAGCCGGCGGCCGCCACCTCCGAGCCGGCGCGAGGCCAGGCGCACCCGTCGCCGCCCTGCTCTGGCCGGCGCCGGAGGAAACGAAGAAGTCCAAGCGCCGCTTAGGGCGTGTGTCGAAGTCGGCGGTGAGGCCTGAACTGGTGTGGCCGTTTGGCGTGTCGGAGGTCGAGATGTGGCGAGGCCTCCGGTAGGTGGTTCAGCGACCAAGCAGAACCGGAAACCGGAGACCTCGTGGACACCCTGGCGGTGACGAGGCGGCACGACCTGACCGACGTGCGGTGGGCGGCGCTGGAGCCGTTGCTGCCCGCGCCGAAGCGGCCAGGTCGACCGTCGTCATGAACCAGGCGGCAGCTGATTGACGGGATCCGGTGGCGGGTCCGGGTGGGTGCCCCGTGGCGGGACGTGCCACCGGACTACGGGTCCTGGTCGGCGGTGTACGGACTGTTCCGGCGTTGGCAGCGCGACGGGACCTGGCAGCGGGTCCTCACCGCGTTACAGGCCCTCGCCGACGCGGCCGGGCAGATCACCTGGGACGTGTCCGTGGACTGCACCAGCGCCCGCGCCCACCAGCACGCTGCCGGGGCGCGGAAAAGGGGGATCTGCAGGCCGAAGCGCCCGGCGGCGTCAGCGTCGAACCGGACGACCATGCCCTAGGTCGCTCTCGTGGTGGGTTGACCACGAAGCTGCACCTGGCGTGTGAGCAGGGGCAGAAGCCCTTGGCGATGGTGTTGACGGCTGGTCAGCGTGGGGACGGTCCGCAGTTCATCCCGGTCCTGGCCGCTATTCGTGTTCCTCGCCTGGCCGCCCGCCGCCCCAGGACCCGACCGGTTCGGGTCCTGGCCGACAAGGCGTACACGTCGAGGGCCAACCGCCGTTACCTGCGCCGGCGAGGGATCGCCGCGACGATCCCGTCGAAGGCGGATCAGGATGCCAACCGGCGTCGGAAGGGGTCGAAGGGCGGCCGGCCCCCGGCCTTCGACCCCGATCGGTACAAGCAGCGTCATGCCGTGGAGTGCGGCATCAACCGGCTCGAACGCCACCGGGCCGTCGCGACCCGCTTCGACAAGCTGGCCGTCCGCTACCAGGCCATCGTGCACGTCGCCGCGATCAACGAGTGGCTGTGACCGACTTCGACACACGCCCTAGGGCCTAGCCTGCGGCGGGATAGTTGATCCCCGCCTCTAGCAGCGCGAACGCGCGGTCGGCCAGGTCAGAGACCTTTTCGTCGGGCTCGTCTTCGCGCCAGGCGCGGACGGCCACCTGCAGCGCGGCGCTGGCCACCGACGCCACGAGCTTGGGCCGCGGATCGGTGACCGGGTCGACACCCATCCGCACCGCCACCCGGCGGGCCAGCTCGTCGAGCTGCTCGGTGCACATCTCCAGACTCCGGGCCATCACGGCCGGACTGTGCTGGACGAGGTCCATCACGCACGCGAACTGGGACGCGTCGGCCTCATCCCCTTCGTACGCCCGGAGAACGTCGACGACCGCGTGGCGCAGCGCGGTGACCACCGGCTCGTGGGTGGGGCGCGCCTCGAACGCCTGGTAGACCTCCAGGAACTGCTGCAGCTGGATCGATGTCGCGACGTCTTCCTTGGAGCCGAAGTAGCGGAAGAACGTCCGCGACGACACCTCGACCGCTTCGGAGATCTCGTCGACGGTGGTCGCCTCGAAGCCCTTGGTGCCGAAGAGTTCGAAGGCGGCCTCGATGAGCGCCTTTCGGGTGCGCTGCTTCTTGCGCTCCCGGAGGCCCATGCCCTCCACGGTCGTGTTCGGTGACATGCGGAAAGTGTACGGGTGGTGCCGAGCTCCGACTTTATTCCCCGCATGACAGTAGTCACTATCAGGCGTAAGTCCGTTGACGCCATCTGTCGTGCACTGACAGATTTTCTCCCATGTCACAGGCAACCCTGACCCGGCCCGGCGGGCCGAACAACGACGTACGGCGGCCCAGCCGCCACGGCCACGGTCACCCCTGGCTGACCCTGCTGGCCGTAGCCCTCGGCGTGATGGTCGTGGGCCTCGACGCGACGGTCGTGGCCATCGCCAACCCGGCGATCGCGCGCGACCTCGGCGCCGACTTCGCCCAGCTCCAGTGGGTTACCAATGGCTACCTGCTCGCCCTCGCGGTCTCCCTGATCGTCGCCGGCCGCCTCGCCGACCGGTTCGGCCGCAAGACCGTCTTTCTCGTGGGCGTCGCCGGCTTCGCGGTCGCCTCGATCGCGGTCGGCCTCTCCGGCTCGATCGAGATGGTGATCTTCTGGCGAGTCGTCCAGGGCTTCGCCGGCGCGCTGCTCCAGCCGGCCAGCCTCGCTATCCTCCGCAACACGTTCCCGGCCGAAAAGCTCAACATGGCGATCGGCATCTGGGCCGGCACATCCGGCCTGGCCATCGCCAGCGGCCCGATCGTGGCCGGTCTGCTCGTGGAGAACGCGAGCTGGGAGTGGGTCTTCTTCCTCAACGGCCCGGTCGCCACGGTGGCGATCCTCCTGGGCCTGTGGGTGGTGCGGCAGTCGCGCGACCCGGAGGCCGCCGGCTCGTTCGACCTACCCGGCGTCGGGCTGCTCTCCGCAGCCCTGTTCAGCCTGGTGTGGGGCCTGATCAAGGCACAGGAGCACGGCTTCGGCGACGTCGTCCCGCTCGGTTTCTTCGCCGGCGCGACGGTGCTCGGTGCCGCGTTCGTCGTGCGCGAGCGGACAGCCAGCCACCCGTTGATGCCGCTCGGCCTCTTCCGCAACCGCTCCTTCTCGGCCGGCAGCGTGCTGGCGATGCTGGGCTTCTTCGCGCTCTTCGGCTCGTTCTTCTTCCTCACCCTGTACCTGCAGCAGGTGCACGGCATGAGCCCGGTCGACGCGGGCGTGCGACTGCTGCCGATGACCGCCACGTTCATCGTGGCCTCGCCCGTGGCCGGCGCGCTCACCGCCCGGTACGGCCCGCGTCCGCCGCTGGTGGTCGGGATGCTGCTGACCGCGGTCGCGCTCTTCGCGCTCTCCCGGATCGGGGTACAGGCCGACTACCTGTCGCTCTGGCCGTGGTTCATCGTGATCGGCATGGGCTTCGGCATGGTGCTGGTCAGCAGCACCGAGGCCATCGTCGGCAACGCGCCGGTGCACCTGGCCGGGCTCGCCGGCGGGATCCAGCAGACGGCGGCCCAACTCGGCGGCGTGCTCGGCACCACCTTGTTCGGCACGATCCTGGCCACCCGGGTCGGTGACGTGCTAACGGAGAAGTTGACCAGTGCGGGCGTACCGGCCGACATGGTGCCCGGCTTCACGGCCGCCGAGGACTACGTCGCCCAAGGCGTCGCACCGGTGCCGCCGGGCGCACCCCAGCCGCTGGCCGACGCGATCACGACCGGCAGCCACCTGGCCTTCATGTCGGGCTTCCAGGCGGCGCTCACGGTGGGTGCGGTCATCGCGCTGCTGGCGGCCGCGGCGGCCCTGCTGGTGCGGCGTGGCGAGAACACCACCGCGGCGGCCCACGCCGGCGCCTAGGAGCCGAGTTCAGGCTCTCCTCACATCGGGGCGCTCCGCAGGCGACGGGGCGCCCCGATGCGGGCCTTACGGGGTGCGAACGCCGCCGCAGAATCGGGAACCAAGCCTGGCCGATGCACCGGCACCGCCGGCGGTGGGACCGGTTCGACGCTCTCTGCTTGGTCGTCGTCGACGAGGTGCAGGGGCGGCCTGTCCTCAGTTCGGGTGTCGTCGGGTGACCACTTTCCCCAGTCAGGGGTGTCGGTCGGCTGGTCGACGGGCACCGCCGCCGCTGGGGCGGTCGAGAAGACGAGCTTGGACGAGCCGAGGAACGCCAGCACCGGCACGGCCGACAGCAACCAGCCCGACAGACTCGGCTTCGCCGCCGCGAGCTGCGCCGCCAGGGACAGCGCGACCGCGCAGACGAGCAGGAACAGCGGATAGCCGACCGGGCCGCCGGTGCGGCGTCGCCGCCGGATGGTCAGTAACGCCGCGAGGGGGAGCATCCGGGCCAGGGGTGGCATGACTGGCGGAACGCCGATGGTCATCCTCACCGCGTCGAGGCCGTCCGTGCCCACCTGACCCGAGCAGGAGAGTGGTGGCATGACGCCAACGAAAAGCAGCGCACGCCCTACGTGCGAGACATCCTCGCGCCGTTGCGGCCCTCGCCTGAGTTGCTTGCTGAGCTGACCACGATCGTTTCCACAGCAGCTCACGTGGCCGTGCTGGTTGCCTGGGGGCCAAATGGTCAAGATAGTTCTGTTTTGCCTTCGGGTTCCGATTTCTCCTCTGACGCCCAGTAGAGAACGTCGCGCCAGTCTTCTCGTGTCGCCGTCAACCTCGGCCGCAACTCGAGCAGGGCGTCGACCGGGTCGTGACTGGGGGACCAGCCGGCCACCACTCAGCGGAACCCCGCCGCCGACTGTTCCCGGTCAAGATCCGGTCTGGTGGGGCTGCCGCTGAGACTAAGCACCCGAGCCGCCCAACGCCGCCTCGGTCCGCTGATTGACCGTCGCCTCCTGGCCGTCGATGCACTTCGCGTACACCCTCAGCAGCACGTCGACCAGCAGCACGTAGACGCAGTGCCCGGCACGCGCGGCGACGGCGGTTGCCGGCACGCCGGAGTTCAGCCACAGCGACACCGTCGCGTGCCGCAGGTCGTACGGCCGCCCGGCCAGCGGGGAGGCCACCTGCACCGGAGTCAACGCATCAACGGCTGACGGCAGGGCGGGGCCCCGATCAGAGCCCGAAACGTGTTCGGGGCCCGTGAGCCGCGGGTCCAGGATGCGGTGAAGCCGATAGGCGACAGGCCGGAATCCCCGGTTAGGCCAGAAGACGGACGAGAGCGGATTCGTTGCCCGCCAGCCAGTGACGCAGACCGTGAATCCCCGGTGCGCCGCGTCTGCCAGCGCCCACTCGGTCAGCCTGCGTCCAACTCCCGTGCCGCGAGCGTGCGGAGCCGTCGAGGCCAGGAACAGTTCAACCGAGCCCCGGGGCTTGAGGATCGAGGACTCATCGTCGGGGACAGGGCGCATGACCACGAAACCATCGATGCTGTCGTGTCCCTCGGACACCCAGTACGCCACGGTTGGATCATTCAACAGCTCCAAGTGACCGGATCGCAGTATGTCCCACATCGGCTGGTCGGTGAACGCGAACACCGGGGGCGCCGCATGCGCCTCATTGATGAGGCCAAGCAGTGGCTGCAGAACACCGATATCGGCGGGATCTGCCAGACGGACACCGCGCGGCGCCTCCACCGGGGTCTTCGCGGAGACATCCATGATGCCGTGGACCTGCTCGTGCCCGAATCCGAGCGTCAGCCACAGCGGAAGATCGGCGGCAGGAGGCTCCGTGTAGTGGTGCAAGCGTCCGTCGGCAACCCACTGACCTGACAGATGGGCGTACAGCCGCTTCAGAACCACCGGACCCTCGCCCAGGGCGTAAGCGGCACACTGCGGCAGCGTCCAACAGTGACGGCCGCGCTGCCCCTCCCCGGCCCGGGCCAGCAGGTATCCGATTACTGCACCTTCCCGCACCGCAACCGCACCACGAGAGCCGTCTTCCCACGCTTGTTCCAGAAGGGTCCGGCACTCTTCCAGGACGCCGAAGCGCTCGCCCAGCGCCCGCTCAAGCGCGAAGTCGCGCTGATGCCGGGCGGCGAGAATTTCTGCCGCACGATCCAAATGAGCCGAGTCGAACGTTTCGATCACAACGGTAGCGCCGGAATCAACAGAAGAACTAGGCAAATCGATCCAATCGCACCTTAGGGTATGGCACAATAAGGCCCATCCTCGCCCAACACGCCTGGAGTGCGCATCAAGATCGGATGATGCCTGAATCTGCGGCGATGCTACCGGGCCAGACCCGAAGACTGTCACAAGTTTCCCTCGCGCCGGTTGCACGCCCTGCCCGTTGGCGCGGAAGCCGAGGGTCGACGGCGGACTCCCGGGCGTAGCTGCCGGCGCGATCGCGCAGGTCAAGCCAGGTCACTGCGGTGCGACTGCTGGCCGTCTCCACACTCCCTAAGCCATTTGGCTGCAGCAATCCGTACAGCCAAGCCGGCCGGCGATCACGAGTGACGAGCGACGTCAGCCGACAAGGCGTCAACGACCTCGGCGACACCCCGGCGTGCCGCAGGTCGTACGGGCGACCGACCAGGCAGAGACCACCCGCCGGCGGCAGGCTCAACCGCCGTGCGTCCTTCCAGACCCGGGAGTACGTCGACGACGCCACCACCACGTTGCCCGGTCGCTGCGGAACAACCGCCCGGTGCTGACCCCGAACCGGTCGATATGCGCTCGCAGGATCGCCACCAGCTCCGGCGGGGCCGGCACCTTCAGCGCCTCCGGTTCGCCCCGGTGCTTCAGCCCCCGGTCGTCGTGGGCCGCAAGTTGTCCGCCGGTGCCCCGCTGCCGAACGTCCGCGACTTCGGCCCCGTCCCCACCACCCACCGAAAGGTGTACGACTTCTTGCGGCCCGCCAGCGCGTTGACCTGAATGCCTCGGATCCGCACCTCACGCGACTTCACGCCGCCTCCCGGTGCTGTTCCAGGCAGGCCCGCAGGTCCCGCCGCTCGATCCGCAGTTCGCCGTTGGGCAGCTTGATGCACTCCGGGGCGATGCCCAGCTCACGGGGTAGGGATGGTCTGGGCGACTGCCCGACGAGGAGATTTGCTTGAGTTCCGCAGGATGGGCCCTGAACGGAAGCAGCTGCTGAGGCTTGTGGGAGCCCGTCGAAGGCCCGCTCCGGTGGAGCTGTTGCTGCAGGGGAAGTCGTACGGCGCGTGAGGGGTGGTGGGAGGTCGGTAATCATCGGACCGGTGGTGACACAAGCCAGGGTGAGAGTTCGTCAACCAGGCGGGAGTCTTGGATGGGTCCACCGGGAAAGCGTGACGAGGATTGGTTCACCAGGGTCTACACGGCCGAATACGGACAGGTTGTGAAGTACGGCCAGCGTCGGCTTGCCGATCTGGACGCGGCGGCTGAACTCGCTCAGGAGGTGTTCGTCATCGCCTGGCGGCGTCGCCGCGAGGTGCCGGACCGCAGCCTGCCCTGGCTGTACGGGGTGGCTCGTCGCCTGCTTGCGAACGCATGGCGAGCTCGGCGAGCTGCGCCGGATGTGCTAGCGATTGCCGATGCTGGTTTTCTGCGGGAGCCAGGAACGTCCGGCGCGGACGCGACCGTGGGGGTCGCCGACCTACAGGCCGCTCTAGCCACCCTCGCCGACCTCGATCAGGAAATCCTCCGGCTGGTCGGTTGGGAGGAACTGACAGTTTCCGAGGCCGCTCAGGTCCTCGGCTGTACCCGTACCACCGCTGCGGTGCGTCTGCACCGCGCCCGTAGGCGCCTCAACGAAGCGATGTCGTACCGAGCTGTACCGCTGGCACAGCAGCCGGTGTTGGCCAGTCCTCGAAAGGTCATGTGATGTTCGGAGAAGAGCGAACGCGTACCCTCCTCGGTCCGGCTGACCCGGCCCGGCACAGCACCCTCGCACCGCCCCGGCTTTCGGCACACGATCTGATCGTCCGAGCGGAGGCTATCGCCGAGCCGGTCGCCGGTCGCCGCCAGGCACGCCCGACGCGCAGGCTGGTCTTGACGGCCGGGACGCTGGCCGTAGCGGTCGGCGCCGCAGCAATCGCCCAAACGTTCGGCCCGCTCAGCCCGGATGCCCCGCAGACCGCCAGTCCGCCCGGGGCGGACTCGGGGGTGGTGCTCGTGCCGGTGGCGTACGGCTCTGGCACCCGTGATGCTGGGAGGCAACTGCGCGCGTTGGCGAGCAGCCTTGTCGATGCGGAGTACGACAACAGTACGGGCCGGTACATGTACCACCAGACGAAGACGTGGGGCGACCCGGTGATGACGTCTTCCGACGGTCGCCACCACGTCGCTTTCGCGGCCGATACCAGACTCTGGCAGGCCGCCGACGGCACCGGTAAGCAGGTCACGGTTCAACTCGAGCCGCAGTATCCGGACCAGGAGTCTCGGGACTACTGGCAGCGCAACCTCAAGCCCAAGGCTGCCGCCTCCGCCACCCGTGCGCCTGACAGCATTCCGCTGCCACCGAAGAACCTCGCGCCGCTGCCGTCGGGTCGAGCGCAGCTGAACGAACTGCTCAAGGTCAGGTTCGGCGCCGGCACCGTCGGCAAGGAGGTCAGCATGGTGTACGGGCGGTATGTGGTTCCGCGTCAGACGCGAGCGGAGATCCTGCGGGTCCTTGCCAATGTGCCTGGGTTCCTGTGGCGGGGACAGGTAACCGATCGGGCCGGCCGGCAGGGTGTAGCCATCACCTTCGACGACCGCGAGCACAACGCGCAGTCCTTGCTGATCTTCAATCCGAACACGGGCGAACTGCTCGCCTACGAGCGGCTGACCCTCTCGCCGGTACGGATCAGCGCGTACCAGGTACTACTCGATACTGCCTGGACCGATCGACTCAACTGAATTGCCGGTGCCGGGGCCGCCTCTACGGTGGCCCCGGCCGCGCTTGACGATGACGGTCGGGGCTGGGCGATCCCACGGGCCGCAAGCCGGTGGCAACGAGGCATTTCGGACCGCCCGAGGCCATGTCGACCAGGCAGACCAACTGGCCATGAGTCGAGACAGTCACTTGTGCACCGCCACGATGGTCAGATCGTGGACCTGATCATTCCGGCCGGGAGGGGGTGACCTACGGCTGGGGGCGCTGCGATGAGAGCGCCTGCCGCTCGTCACCGCGGATGTCACGCTGCACGGTGCTGCGCTTGTGACTGGCTGGCTCAGCGGGGACGGTGCGACGACGTCCAGCGTTGCTGTTGCAGCCGCTCGATGCCGTCGAGCAGGAGGTCCAGTGCGAACTCGAACTCGAACTGGTCGTCGCAGCCCTGCCCCACGACCGAGCCGTCGTCGTGGGACGCCGCCGTGGCAATCTCCGCGAGGTGCGGGAACCGGGCCGCGATCTCCGGCGGTAGCTCCGCCGGCGGGTCCGAATTGGCCGGTCCGGAGCGGCCGGCGTGCCGGGAGGTGTCGAACAATTCCTGGCTGAAGCCCAGGATCCGGCTGCCCATGGCGTGCATCACGTGGTGGGCGAGGTCGGCGGAGAATCCGCCTGCCCGCAGCGTCCCGACCACCGAATCGAGGTAGGCGAGGATGGCCGGCGTCGCCGTGGTTCGCGACTCGATCGCGAGCGGTGCCCACGGATGGCGTCGGAGCGCCTGCCGCGCGGAGAGGACGCGTTCGCGGACCGTGTGCTTCCAGTCGGCGTCGGGCAGCGGCGGGTCGATCTCACCGACGACCATGTCGATCATGCCGGCTATCAACTCGTCCTTGTTGGCCACGTGCTTGTAGAGGGCCATCGGGACGACGCCCAGCTCTTGGGCGAGGTTGCGCATGCTGAGGGAGTCGATCCCGGCCGCGTCGGCGAGCGCGATGGCGGCGCGCAGGATCCGGTCCCTGCTCAGCGGCGCTCTGCGCAGCGTCTCAGCCTGCTCAGCCATCTCCTCAGCCTGCTCAGCCATCTCCGTCCCCGTCTTCCGGCAGCGTTCGAAACCTTAACCGCCTTGACGGGTGTACGGCGTACACCTACGATTCCTGTCAAGGTGTACGCCGTACACCCGCTGGGAGGCGAGAATGAAGGCGATCGTTCAGGACAGGTACGGTCCACCGGAGACGCTCACGCTCGCGGACGTCGACGTGCCGCAGCCGGCCGCCGGCGAAGTGCTCGTGCGGGTCGAAGCCGCCGCGCTCAACGCGTACGACTGGCATGTCATGCGTGGCGACCCGCGGATGGCGCGGTTGGCCCTCGGCCGGTCGCGGCCCCGGGCGCGCATCCGGGGCCGCGACTTCGCCGGCCGGGTCGAGGCCGTCGGGGCCGACGTTCGGCAGGTGCGCCCGGGCGACGCCGTCTTCGGCGACCTCGGCGACGCCAACGGCGCGTTCGCCGAGTACGTGTGTGTGCCCGAGGCCTTGGTCGCACCGAAGCCGGCGAACCTGACCCCGCAGCAGGCGGCAGCCCTGCCGCTGGCCGGCGTCACCGCGCTCATGGGGCTGCGCGACGTCGGACGGGTCGAGCCCGGCCACCGGGTCCTCGTCAACGGCGCATCCGGCGGCGTGGGCACCTTGGCCGTGCAGTTGGCCAAGGCGTTCGACGCCACCGTCACCGCAGTGTGCAGCACCCGCAACGTCGACCTGGTCCGCTCCCTCGGCGCCGACCGCGTCGTCGACTACACCCGCGACGACTTCACCCGCGAGGCAGGTCGCCACGATCTCGTGTTCGACCTGGTCGGCAACCGGTCACTCACCGCACTGCGGCGGGCGCTGACCCCGACCGGGACGCTGGTGCTCTCCGGGGGCGGCGTGTACCAGGGCGGCAGTCTCGTCGGACCGGTCGGGCTGATCGCGCGTGGACGCCTGGTGGCACCGTTCGTCCGCCACCGCATCGCCGTTCTCACCACGGCGCCGGGCCGGCAACACCTCGACACGCTTCGTGCCCACGCCGAGGCCGGGCGACTCACCCCGGTCGTCGACCGGACCTACCCGCTGCGCGAGGTGCCCCGAGCCATTCGGTACCTGGAGGGCGAACACGCGCGAGCCAAAGTGGTCATCATCATCTGACCGGTCACCCGCGCATCCCCAGCCGCGCCCCGAAGCCGGGCGACTGGCGCCGCCGGCAGCCTGGCCCCCGGCGGGCGACGCTCAGCGTCGCAGTTCCCGCCAGGCGGGGTTGCCGCCGCGCCACGCCCCCGCGAGGATGCTCGCGGAGCTTTGGCTGGAGCATTCCAGCACCTCTGAGCGGCCGTGCTCACCACCGATCTGCGCCTGAACCTCCCAGCGCTGACCATCGGTACGGATGTAGACGTCGCGACGCCCTCGCTTGGTCGCGTCCCCGTTCCACCAGTGTTCCTCGACGATCACCTTGCGACCGTACCAGCAGGCGTGGGGGCGGCGTCAGTCGCGACGGTGAGCGAATTTCGGGAGCGGGTCGGGAGGCGGGTGCTCTACCGCCGGCGCGCCGGCCGGGATCCGGGTGCTCTACCGCCGTCGAAAACGGCGCGACCAGGCGACGGGCCGATCGACCGCGTTCACCAACCGGGCATTCGGACACTGGCGATAAACGGATCGAAGGCACCGTGGGCCCCGCCCGCGCATTTGCGGGCGGGGCCCACGGCGGCGGCTCAGAGCGCGGCGCGCAGCGCCTCGGCGAGAGTGGTCGGCTGCCGGCCGATCAGCTTCGCCAGGTCGTCGCCGTCGACGTGCAGCGCGCCCCGGGACAGGCCCCGGTCGCTGTCGGCGAGGACGGCGGCGAAGCCCTCGGGCAGGCCGGCGCCGACCAGCACCTCCGTGAACTTCTCCGCCGGCAGGTCGGTGTACCCGACGGCGCGACCGGTCTGCCGGGACACCTCCTCGGCCAGTTCGGTCAGGGTGAACGCCTCGCCGCCCAGCTCGTACACCCGGTTGGTCTCCGCCGCGCCGGTGAGCGCCGCGGCGGCGGCCTCGGCGAGGTCCGCGCGGGTCGCGGCGCTGACCCGCCCGTCACCCGCCGATCCGGTCACCCCGAACTGGAGGTACGTCGGGACCTGGTCGGTGTAGTTCTCCAGGTACCAGCCGTTGCGCAGGATCACGTACGGCAGGCCCGCGCCGACGATCTCCCGCTCGGTGGCCAGGTGTTCGCTGGCGAGGATCATGCCGGAGCGGTCGGCGTTGGCGATGCTGGTGTAGACGACCAGCCCGACGCCGGCCTCGCGGGCGGCGGCTACGACGTTGCGGTGCTGGGCGATGCGCTGCCCGATCTCGCTGCCGGAGACGAACATGAGCTTTTCGGCCCCGGCGAACGCGCTGCGCAGCGAATCGGGGTCTGTGTAGTCGGCCTGCCGTGTTGTCACGCCGCGATCGGCGAGGTCGGCGAGCCTGGCTGTGTCCCGGCCGAGCGCGACGATCTCGCCGGCCGGTATGCCCCGGTTGAGCAGCGAGGAGACGATCAGCCGGCCGAGGTGGCCGGAGGCTCCGGTGACGACGATGGACATGATGTGCTCCCTCTCGGTGGCGGAGACGATCTCCGGGGTCGGATCCGTCGTCCGGTGCAACGGGATGCTTTCTCCTTGACTTCCCGTTGGAGAGTAGGCACCTTGAAGTAAGGCACTAACTGATGGAGAGTGAAGACGTGAAACCCACTCCCTTCGCCCGCAACTGCGGCAGCCGGCAGGTCCTCGACCGGATCGGCGACCGGTGGAGCGTGCTCGTCGTCCTCACCCTCGCCGGCGGGGAGAAGCGCTTCAGCGAGCTGGCCCGGCACATCGAGGGAGTGAGCCAGAAGATGCTCACCCAGACGCTGCGCGGGCTGGAGCGCGACGGCCTGATCACCCGCACCGTGCACGCCGCCGTCCCGCCCCGGGTCGACTACGCGCTGACCGACCTCGGGCGCAGCCTGCTCGACCTGGTGGGCGGGCTGGAGGCGTGGGCGACGACCCACCTCGGTGAGGTCGAGGCCGCCCGCGTCCGCTACGACACCGCCGGCTGACACCGCCCGGTTGCCCGGCCGCACCGCCCCGCGCCGGTCGGCCGAGTCCCCGGTCAGGCCGTCAGCTGGTCGACCCGGGTGAGCACCTGGTCGACCAGGCCGTACTCCCGGGCCTCCTCGGCGGTGAACCAGCGGTCCCGGTCCCAGTCCTGCCGGATCTGCTCCAGGGTGCGCCCGCTGTGCCGGGCGATCAGCTCCTGCATGGTGCGCTTGACGTGCAGCATGTTCTCTGCCTGGATGGTGATGTCGGCCACCGTGCCGCCGAACCCGCCCGACGGCTGGTGCATCATGATCCGCGAGTGGGGCAGGGCGTACCGCTTGCCGGCGGTGCCCGCGCAGAGCAGGAACTGACCCATCGAGCCGGCCATGCCGAGCGCGAGGGTGGCCACGTCGTTGCGGACGTACCGCATGGTGTCGTAGACGGCCATTCCGGCACTCACCGAGCCGCCCGGCGAGTTGATGTAGAGGTAGATGTCCCGCTCGCTGTCCTCGGCCGCCAGCAGCAGGAGCTGCGCGCAGATCTGGTTGGCCGACTCGTCGGTGACCTCCGTGCCGAGGAAGATGATCCGCTCCCGCAGCAACTGCTGGAAGACCTGGTCGTCGAAGGACGGCTGACCGCCGTTCCGCATCCGTACGTCGTACCTGATCATCACGAGCCTCCACGCCGCCGGCAGGCGACGGGAGCCGCCCAGGGGAACCGGTGCCCCCAGCGTCCGCCCGGCCTGGGGCGCGATCCCAGCGTTTCTGCCGGCGGCAGATCCGCCGTCGGCAGAACCGGCCGGGCCTAGCGAACGGTCAGCCGCCGCCGGTCCGCCTGAGCCCGCCGCCGGGCCAGCACCCGGGCGGTACGCACGGCGGGACGCCGCAGCGGCGCGGAGGCGAACAGCCGGATCGGCCACACGTGCCCGGCCGATCCGAGGTGCCCCACCGCCCCGCCCACCGACGCCACAGGCGCGCCGAATGCCGCCCCGCCGACGTGCAGCAGCCGGCCGCCCGCAGACGGGGTGACCCCGCCGAGCCGGAGCACCCGACCGGCGGACACCGGCGCGGGGCACTCCACCCGAGGCGTCCCGCCCGACTGCGGCGCGGAAGCGTCGGCGTGGAACCCGAGGCGCGGGCGCGGGCTCGTCTCGCCCCCCACCGGCACCACCGGGTCCAGGCGGGCCAGGGCCGCGCGGGGCGCGGCCGGCAGCCGCCGTTCGACCCGGCGCAGGTCGTCGCGGGCCTCCTCCAGCAGGTCCGACAGGCCGATGCCGAGGGCGCGGCAGATCGCCGCCAGCACCTCGGAGCTGGCCTCCTTGCGCCCGCGCTCGACCTCGGAGAGGTACGGCAGGGACACCCCCGCCGCCTCGGCCACCTCGCGCAGGGTGCGGCCCTGGCGCTGCCGCACCCGGCGCAGCACTCCGCCGATCACCCGCCGCAGCAACGACATCCGGGCCTCCTCGTGGTGGGCACTACTGCCCCCATCATGCCGGTTCGGCGGGCCGCACACCGACCCGGACGTGCGCCGGCGGCCGGGCTCGGTCCTGGCGAGGTGACGGCGTCCCTACCATCGGTGACCTGCCGGCCTGCCGGGCTGGGCCGGCCCGTACCAGCTATGTTGTGCACGTGCAGGCGGCGGAGGCGGAGCAGCGACGGTGATTCATTTTCCCGCGCAGCGGCGAGGCCCGTTGAGCGCGCTGAGCCTGCGTCTGGCCGCCGCCCTGGGCCTGGTCCTCGCCGTCGTCGCCGCGGTCTATTTCGACCGGGACGGCTACCGTGACGTCAACGAGGACGGTCTCACGCTCCTCGACTGCTTCTACTACGCGGTGGTTTCGCTCTCCACCACCGGGTACGGCGACATCACGCCGGCGGCGCCGTCCGCCCGGCTGGTCAACGTCCTGTTCGTCACCCCGGCCCGGGTGCTCTTCCTGATCATCCTGGTCGGCACCACCCTGGAAGTCCTGACCGAGCAGTACCGGACCGGCCGTCGTCTTACGCGGTGGAGGAGAAGCGTGAAGGACCACGTCATCATCTGCGGCTACGGCACCAAGGGCCGCAGCGCGGTCTCGGCTCTGCTGGAGAACGGCCTGGACAAGTCCCGAATCGTGGTGGTCGAGCGCAGTCCGGGGGCGCTGCGGCAGGCGACCTCCGCCGGGCTGGTCGCGATCGAGGGGTCGGCGACCCGCTCCTCCGTGCTGAACGAGGCACACGTACGCAACGCCAAGGCGGTGATCATCGCGACCGACAGCGACGACGCGTCGGTCCTGGTGGCGCTCACCGTCCGGCAGCTCACCGTCGGCCAGGTGCGGATCATCGCGGCGGCCCGGGAGGCCGAGAACGCGCCGCTGCTCAAGCAGAGCGGCGCCCACCACGTGATCGTCTCCTCCGCCACGGCCGGCCGGCTGCTCGGCTTGTCCACCTCCGCGCCGCCGCTGATCGACGTGGTGGAGGACCTGCTGACCCCCGGTCAGGGCATGGCGCTGGCCATGCGGTCGGCGGAACGCAGCGAGGTCGGCCGCTCCCCGCGCGAGCTGGACACCCTCGTCATCGCGCTGGTCCGGCGGGGCAAGGTGGTCACGCTTTCCGACCGGGCAGCCGCGGTCATCGAAACCGGCGACATGCTCGTGCACGTGCGTGACGACCGTCCGCAGCCCGCCGGCACGCCGGGCTGACGGGGCCCGGTTCCCGACGCGCTGATTCCGGGCCGGACGACAGGGCCCGGCACCTTCCGGTGCCGGGCTCCCTCGCCGTACGGGCGGGACGAATTCAGAGGATCGTCCAGGTGTCGCCGCTGCCCAGCAGGCCGGCGAGCTGCTGCTCCGGCGTCTCGGTGACCCCTGCCTTCGCCGCCTCGACCTGACCCTGGACGACGCTGTCGTAGGACGGGCGGTCGACCGAGCGGAACACGCCGATCGGGGTGTTGCTCAGGTCGAGCCCCGGCAGCCGGGAGAGCGCGAACGCGTACGCCGGGTCGGCGACCGTCGCGTCGTGCACGACGATCTCCTCCGGACGGACCGAGGCGGTTTCCCGGACCTCCAGCCCGAAGCCGCCCGGCGGGTGCACGACGCAGAACCGCCCCTCGGCGCCGAAGGTGATGGGCTGCCCGTGCTCCAGCCGGATCAGGAAGTCGTCCCGGGTGCCCGGCTCCTTGAGCTGGTCGAACGCCCCGTCGTTGAAGATGTTGCAGTTCTGGTAGATCTCCACGAACGCCGAGCCCTGGTGCTCGGCGGCGGCCCGCAGCACCGACTGGAGGTGCTTGCGGTCGGAGTCGATGGTGCGGCCGACGAAGCTGGCCTCCGCGCCCAGGGCCAGCGAGAGCGGGTTGAACGGGGCGTCCGCCGAGCCGGCCGGGGTCGACTTGGTGATCTTGCCGACCTCGGAGGTCGGCGAGTACTGCCCCTTGGTCAGGCCGTAGATCCGGTTGTTGAACAGCAGGATCTTCAGGTTGACGTTGCGACGCAGCGCGTGGATGAGGTGGTTGCCGCCGATCGACAGCGCGTCGCCGTCGCCGGTGACGACCCACACGGACAGGTCCGGGCGGGACACCGACAGGCCCGTTGCGATCGCCGGGGCGCGGCCGTGGATCGAGTGCATCCCGTAGGTGTTCATGTAGTACGGGAACCGGGACGAGCAACCGATGCCGGAGACGAAGACGATCCGTTCCCGGGGGATGTTGAGCTCCGGCATGAACTGCTGCACGGCGGCGAGGATCGCGTAGTCACCGCAGCCGGGGCACCAGCGCACCTCCTGGTCGGACTTGAAGTCCTTCGCGGTGAGCTTGAGGGCGACGGGCTCAGACATTCTTCAGGACCTCTTCCAGCATCGTCTCCAGCTCGGTGGCCGTGAACGGCAGGCCGCGGACCTGGTTGTAGCCGATGGCATCGACCAGATACTTGCCCCGGATCACGTGGGCGAGCTGGCCGAGGTTCATCTCGGGGATGACCACCCGGTCGTAGGAGCGCAGCACCTCGCCGAGGTTGGCCGGCATCGGGGCCAGGTGCCGCAGGTGCGCCTGGGCGACGGAGAAACCGCGCTGGCGCAGCCGCCGGCAGGCGGCGCCGATCGGGCCGTACGTCGAGCCCCAGCCCAGCACCAACATCCGGGCGTTGCCGTCCGGGTCCTCCACCTCGACGTCCGGCACCGGGATCGTCTCGATCCGGGCCGCCCGGGTACGCACCATGAAGTCGTGGTTCGCCGGGTCGTACGAGATGTCGCCGGTCTTGTCGGCCTTCTCCAGGCCGCCGATGCGGTGCTCCAGCCCCGGGGTGCCCGGGATGGCCCACGGCCGGGCCAGGGTCTGCGGGTCGCGCAGGTACGGCAGGAAGGTGCCGTTGTCGCCGTTGGGCGCGGTGGCGAACTCGACCCGCAGGTCGGGCAGGGACTCCACGTCGGGCAGCAGCCACGGCTCAGAGCCGTTGGCGACGTAGTTGTCCGACAGCAGGATCACCGGGGTGCGGTAGGTCAGCGCGATCCGGGCCGCCTCGATCGCCGCGTGGAAGCAGTCCGAGGGGGACCTCGGGGCGATCACCGCGACCGGGGCCTCGCCGTGCCGGCCGTGCAGGGCCATGTTGAGGTCGGCCTGCTCGGTCTTGGTGGGCATGCCCGTCGACGGCCCGGCCCGCTGTACGTCCACGATGACCAGCGGCAGCTCCAGCGCCACCGCCAGCGAGATCGTCTCGCTCTTGAGCGCCACGCCGGGGCCGCTGGTGGTGGTGACGCCGAGCGAGCCGCCGTACGACGCGCCGAGCGCCGCGCCGACGGCGGCGATCTCGTCCTCGGCCTGCATGGTGATCACGCCGAACCGCTTGTGCTTGCTCAGCTCGTGCAGGATGTCCGAGGCCGGGGTGATCGGGTACGCACCGAGGAACACCGGCAGGCCGGAGCGGACGCCCGCGGCCACCAGGCCGAGCGAGAGCGCCGCGTTGCCGGTGATGTTGCGGTAGGTGCCCGGCACCATCTTCGCGGGCTTCACCTCGTACCGGACCGAGAAGGAGTCGGTGGTTTCGCCGAAGTTCCAGCCGGCCCGGAAGGCCGCGACGTTCGCCGCGACCAGTGCGGGGCGCTTGGCGAACTTGCGCTCCAGGAAACGCAGCGTCGAGGAGTAGGGGCGGGAGTACATCCAGGAGAGCAGGCCGAGGGCGAACATGTTCTTGGCCCGCTCGGCGTCCTTCTTGGACACCTCCTGGTCGGCGAGCGCCCTGACGGTCATCGAGGTGAGCGCGACGGGGTGCACCACGTACCCGGTGAGGGAGTCGTCGTCCAGCGGGCTGGCCTGGTATCCGACCTTGGCGAGGTTGCGCTTGGTGAACTCGTCGGTGTTCACGATGATGTCCGCGCCGCGCGGCAGGTCGGCCAGGTTGGCCTTGAGAGCGGCCGGGTTCATCGCGACCAGCACGTTCGGCGCGTCGCCCGGGGTGAGGATGTCGTAGTCGGCGAAGTGCACCTGGAAGCTCGACACGCCCGGCAGGGTACCTGCGGGGGCCCGGATCTCGGCCGGGAAGTTGGGCAACGTGGAGATGTCGTTGCCCAGCTGGGCCGTCTCGGAGGTGAACCGGTCGCCGGTCAGCTGCATGCCGTCGCCGGAGTCGCCGGCGAACCGGATGACCACCCGATCGAGTTGACGGATCTGCTTCGTCACGCCTGCCCCTCGCTTCGCTCTGCGCGGTCGCGCGGGCGGCTGAACATGGTGATGACCTCGCCTTGCCCGGCCACGTGACCTCCTTGACACAGCGCTGCCCCCGTACCGCCCGTGGGTGGTCCGGTCCGGTCTGTAATTCCTACCCGAGAGCCTACGTCGGATGGGGTGTCGAACCTGACCGGTGGTCCGCCGAGTGGGAACGGATTCCGGGTGGTTATCGCCGCTTGTGAGGTGATTTGACGTGGCCGCCGTAATCAGGATCACCGGTCGCGGGGCCGGTCGCCGGGGGCGTCGACTCCTTGATCCGGACGACGGGTGGCCGGTCCGAGGGGACCCGGTCAGTCCGTGGGAGCCGGGCCGGCCGGTGCGGGCGTGACGACCGGCGTGGCCATGGCGGCTGCCGCGGTGATCCGGAAGCTCGTCTGCATCTGCCGGGCCCGCCCGCTACGCGGGTCGAGGCGGCCGACCACGGCGCCGGCCAGCGGCGCGTCGCGCTGCGCTCCGGCGGTCGCGCTGACCGTGAGTCGCAGGGTGGCGGCCCACCGGGGCGGTGGCGCTCACCCGGACCGCGCCGCTGAGCGGCATCCGTCGCCAGGCGTCGCCGTCGACCCGCACCTTGATCAGGGTGCTGAACCGCGCGCCGGCCGCGGTCGTCCACGCGCCGCAGAGGTTGCCCGCCACCGTCGGCCGGCGCGCAACCGGCGGTGCCCGCGTCGGTCAGGCCGGCCGGCAGGGTGTACGAGAGCCGGACCTGCTCCGCGACGTCGCCGGTGTTGGTCACGGTGACCCGCAGCGCGGTCGTGGTGCCGTCCGCGTTCCAGTACGCGTGGGTCGGCGTCACGTCGTCGGTGCTCACCCGCACGCCAATAACGTGTCCGGTACGGCCCCGGTCCCGGCACGGTAGGCTGACCCACCGTGACCGGTTACCTGGGCTCGTACGCGACGCTCGGGCTGTTGCTGCTCGCCAGCGCCCTCCTCTTCGTTACGGCGTTCTCCGCCAGCCGGGTGTTACGGCCCGCCCGTCCGGCTGATCCGCCCGGCAAACGGGCGAGCTACGAGTGCGGCCTCGACCCGGTGGGCGGCGACTGGGCCCAGATGCAGATCCGCTACTACGTGTACGCGTACCTGTACGTGTTGTTCGCGGTCGAGGCGGTCTTCCTCTTCCCGTGGGCCGTGGTCTTCGACCGGCCGGGCTTCGGGCTGGTCACGGTCGCCGAGATGGGCGTCTTCGTGGGCGTGCTGGCGCTCGGCATCCTCTACGCCTGGCGCAAGAACATCCTCCGCTGGACCTGAGCCCGCCCGCGCCCCGCCGGTCGCGCCCAAGGTGCCGTGCCGCCAAGCCCCGGGATGCGCCGGCGACCGGTCAGGCCAGCCCGCGCCGGGTGCGGGCCGGCGGGCGGTCGCCCCGGATCGACGCCACCATGTCCAGCACCCGCCGGGTGGGCCTCACCTGGTGGGCGCGGAACACCCGGGCGCCCAGCCAGGCCGACACCGCGGTCGCCGCGAGGGTGCCCTCCAGCCGCTCGATCACGGGCAGGTCCAGCGTCTCGCCGACGAAGTCCTTGTTGGACAGGGCGACCAGCAGCGGCCAGCCGGTGCCGGAGAGCTCGTCGAGCCGGCGGGTGATCTCCAGCGAGTGCCGGGTGTTCTTGCCGAAGTCGTGCGCCGGGTCGATGAGGACGCCGTCGGGGCGTACCCCCAGGGCGACCGCGCGCTCGGCGAGGCCGGTCACCGTCGCGACCACGTCGGCCACCACGTCGGCGAAGGCCGCCCGGTGCGGGCGGGTGCGCGGTTCCAGCCCGCCCGCGTGTGAGCAGACCAGCCCGGCCCCGGTCTCGGCGGCGACCCGGGCGAGCGCCGGGTCCGCCCCCGACCAGGTGTCGTTGAGCAGGTCGGCGCCGGCGGCGACCGCCTCCACGGCCACCTCGGCCCGCCAGGTGTCGATGGAGATGACCACGTCCGGGAAGGCGGCCCGGACGGCGGCGATGGTGTCCACCGTGCGGCGGATCTCCTCGGTCACGTCCACCTCGTCGCCGGGGCCGGCCTTGACCCCGCCGATGTCGATGATCTCCGCGCCCTCGGTCACCGCCAGCTCCACCGCGCGCAGCGCGCTGTCCTGCGCGAAGGTCGCCCCCCGGTCGAAGAACGAGTCGGGCGTGCGGTTGACGATGGCCATCACCACCAGCTCGCCCGGTGCGAAGGTTCGACTCCCGAGCCGAAGCGCCCCGGCCATGCCGCCTCCCGATCTCCCGCCGCCGGCCGGGTGATCCGGCCGCCCTCCGACGCTAGCCGGTCGCCCGGTGACCGTTCCGGGCGGTACGACCAACAGATTTGCACCGATCTGTGGGAGGACCCGCCCGGCGGGGTCGCTCCCGGCCCGTTCCCGTGCCACGATCTCTGCATGGGTCAGGTGCTGCTCATGTTGGTCGTCGCGCTCACCGTCGCGGCGGTGGTCTTCGGGGTGACGGTGTTGGTCACCGGCCGCGATCCCGGCCTCGCGCCGGTCGAGCCGGACGGGCAGGCCGTTCCGCTGCCGGGCAGCCGGCCACTGCGCGAGTCCGACGTGGGTGCGGTCCGTTTCGACACGGCGCTGCGCGGGTACCGGATGTCCCAGGTCGACCAGGTGTTGCGCCGGGCGGCCTACGACATCGGGTACAAGTCCGAGCTGATCGGCGTGCTGGAGGCGGAGGTCACGGCGTTGCGCGAGGGACGGATCGCCGACGCCGACGCGCTGCGGCACACCCGCGAGCAGGCCGCTGCCGCCGCCGAGGGAGCCGCCACCGCCACCGCCACCGCCACCGTCACCGAGGTTACTGTCGCCGCCACCGGGGCCGACCTCACCGTGACCGCTGCCGACCCCGGTCCCGCCGGGTGGGCCGGCGACGCCTCCGCCCCGGGAACCGCCCGGGACACCGTCGGCACGGCCGTGGCCGCTGCCCCGGAGCCCGGCGACCGCGAGCCGACGGACCCGGCCGACGGGCGGCGGGTCGGGTCGGAGCCGGCGTGACCGGCTCGGCCGACGCCGACGGCCTCCGCGAGGCGGCCCACCCCGGTGCCGGCGAGGTCACCGCCACGGTGATCGTCAACGCGCCGGCCGCCCGGGTGTTCGCCGGCCTGCTGGCCTGGGAACGGCAGTCCGACTGGATTCCGTTCACCACCGTCCGGGTCGTCGAGGGCGACGGGGGCGAGGGCAGCCTCGTGGAGGCCGTCACCGCGCTCGGGCCGGCGGTCCTGCGCGACGAGATGCGGGTGGTCCGCGTCGACGCGCCGTACGAGATCGGCGTGGTGCACTGCGGCCGGCTGCTGCGCGGCCCCGGGGTGCTGCGCTGCACCCAGATCGAGGGCGGTCGCACCCAGGTCGTCTGGCACGAGTGGTTCCACCTGCCGGGCGGTGCCGCCGGGCGGGTGGCCTGGCCGGTGCTCTGGCCCGGCTCCAAGGTCAGCCTCACCCAGGCGCTGAAGAAGTTCGGCCGACTGGTCGAGCAGGGTCGCCTGCCCTGACCGCCCGGGCGGCCCAACCTGCCGCCTCGGGTCGCGGCGT
Source organism: Micromonospora sp. KC207 (assembly GCF_004348615.1). NCBI lineage: Bacteria > Bacillati > Actinomycetota > Actinomycetes > Micromonosporales > Micromonosporaceae > Micromonospora > Micromonospora sp. KC207. The sequence continues at coordinate 26,488 of NZ_SMKJ01000007.1, read as the reverse complement.
TCGCGCCAGATCGCCGGCATGGGGTAATCCCGAGGGGCGGACACCGCCACCACGCCGGCACGCCCGCACCCGGTCGGTGGCTCCCGCTAGCGTGTACGCCGTGACTGACCTGGTGATCGGCGCGGACGGGCTGCCCCGCTGCGCGTGGGGGGCGAGCACCCCGGACTACGTCGCCTACCACGACCGGGAGTGGGGGCGAGGCCTGCGCGGCGACGACGCGCTCTACGAGCGGATGACCCTGGAGGCGTTCCAGTCGGGGCTGTCCTGGCTGACCATCCTGCGCAAGCGCCCCGCGTTCCGGCTGGCCTTCGACGACTTCCGGATCGAGGTTGTGGCGACCTACGGCGAGGCCGACGTGAGCCGGCTGCTGGCCGACGCCGGCATCGTGCGCAACCGGGCCAAGATCGAGGCGGCGATCGCCAACGCCCGGGCCGCCCTGGAGCTGCCCGAGGGGCTCTCCGCCCTGCTCTGGTCGTACGCGCCGCCGCCCCGGGCCGCCCGGCTGACGTCGTTCGCCGAGGTGCCGGCGCTGACCCCGGAGTCGACCGCGCTGGCCAAGGCGCTGAAGAAGCGGGGGTTCCGATTCGTCGGCCCCACCACGGCGTACGCGCTCATGCAGGCCACCGGCATGGTCGACGACCACCTGGCCGGCTGCCACGTCACCGGTTCGTCCCCGGCGTGATGGGATTGACCCCATGACCGACACCGACGACCGCACCGGCACGGTCCCCGGCCGGTTCGACGGCGGGCGGGGCGCCGCCGCCTGGGCCGTGCTCCTCCCACCGGGCCGGTACGACGCCGAGCGGCTCGTCCACCACGACACGCTGGAGCTGACCGGGCTTGACGCCCCCGCCGGGGCCACCGACCCCGCCGGGCCCCGGCCGGGCGACCCGGTGGTCGTGCTGACCGAGGGGCCGCTGCGGCTGGTGGCGGTGGGTCGGGTCGCCCGGCCCGCCGCCGAGCGCCGGGAGGACCCGGACGACCCGCAGTCCGACCCGGTCTCCGGCGCGTTCGTGGTCGCGTACACCCGGCGGGCCTTCGACGAGCCGGTGCCGGCCGAAGGGCTGGCCCTCGACGGGCCGGTCACCGCGCTTTCCGCCGACGCCTACCGGGCGCTGCTCGGCCTGCTCGGGCCGCCGCCGGCCCGACGGTCCTGGCTGGTCAGCCTGGATCTCCCGATCGAGGCGGCCACCCCGGCGGAGGCCGTCCGGCTGTTCTGGTCGTACGTGCGGGACCTCGGCCCCCGCGAGCTGCCCACCTTCGTCTCGCCGTCGCACGACGAGCTGGCGATGCAGGCATTCGTCCTCGGTGCCGAGTCGAACCAGGACCCGGAGGAGGACTAGTCGATCCACGCCGGCCTCCACGCACCGGGCCACGGCCGAGTCCGGCGGGCCCCGCGCGGCGTTCCGGCCGATCACCGGCACGGAGGCGCCCGTGCTGCGGGCCCCGGCGAGCAGCGGCGGCAGCGCCGGCTCGCTCGATCCGACCCGAATGCGATTCGGTGTCCCGCTTGTCTATGGGCTGCGTTCAGCGTCCCTCGAAGACGGGTTTCTGCTTGTTGACGAAGGCCATGGTGGCGGCCCGGTGGTCGGCGGTCGCCCCGCAGATCGACTGGGCCTGCGCCTCGGCGGCCAGGGCGTCGGCGAGGGTGCCGGCGTCGGCGATGGAGAGCTGCCGCTTGATCGCCCCGTACGCGACGGTCGGGCCGGCGGCGAGCCGGGCGGCCAGCTCCTGCGCGGTCGGCAGCACCTGCTCGTCGTCGTCGACCAGACGGGTCAGCAGGCCCAGCCGGCTGGCCTCGTCGGCGCTGACCGGCTCGGCGAGCATCAGCAGCTCGACGGCCTTGGCGTGGCCGACCAGCCGGGGCAGGGTCCACGAGGCGCCGGTGTCGGCGGCGAGTCCCACTCCGGCGAAGGCCATCAGGAAACGGGTCTTCGGCCCACCGACGCGGAAGTCGGCCAGGAAGGCCAGCGACGCCCCGGCCCCGGCGGCCATGCCCCGCACGGCGGCGACCACCGGCTTCGGCAGGTTGGCCAGCCGGGCGGCGATCGGGTTGTAGTGGGTTCGGACGGTGTCCAGCGGGTTCGCGCTGGGTGACTCCAGGACCTGCACGTGCTCGCGCAGGTCCTGGCCGGCGCTGAACGAACCGCCCGCCCCGGCGAGCACCACGGCCCGGCAGGACCGGTCGGACTCCAGGGCGGCCAGGGTGTCCCGGAGCGCCTCCTTGAGCGCCACGTCGAGCGCGTTCATCGCCGTCGGGCGGTTCAGGGTCAGGGTGACGACGGCGTCGGTGTGGTCGACGAGCAGCGGCTCGGTCACGTCAGACGACCCTTCTCTCGCGGTTGGTGGCGTCGAGGCAGCGCTCGACGTACCGGTCGGCGGCCGGCCGCAGCCGGGCCGCGTGCCGGTCGAAGAAACTGGCGGCGGCGGTGCCAGGCCAACGCTCGGGCAGCAGCGCCGGGGGGAGCTGCGGGTCCCGGAACAGGAAGGTACGCCACGCGTGCACGAGCCGGAACCGGGCCGCGTACGCCTCCTCGTCGTCGCTGCGCACCGTGACCGCCGCCAGCAGTGGACGCTGCTCGGCGACGAACCGTTCGTAGGCGTGCCCGATCTCTGTGAGGTCCCACGCCCGGCGGACCACGCCCATCGCGCCGGGGGTGCCGCCGGCGTGCGCGGCGTTGAACCGCTCGTACCGCACGCCGGCATCCTCGAGCAGGACATCGACGTCCTCCGCCGGGCGAGTGGCCACCCAGGTCTGCTCGTCGAGCGCGCCGTAGCCGAGGAAGCTCAGGTTGGCGGCGAGGCGCTGCCGCTCCCGGCGGGACGCGGGGTTCTCCAGGAGAAGCATGTCGAACCGTCCGTCCCAGCTGACCCGGCCGGTCCGGTAGATCCGGGCGGCTGTCTCGTCGAGTCGCCTGGCGGCTTTCGGTGTGATCGAATAGCCCGGGCCCGAGGCCAGCCGGAGCGGGTCGAGCCAGCCCTGGCGGACCATCCGACTGACCGCCGTGCGTACCGCCGGTGGGGCGATCCCCAGCGGCGCGAGCAACTTGACCAGGGCGGCGACCGGCGCGCGGCCACCCCGGGGTCGGAGGTGGTCGCCGTACAGGTCGAAGAGTGCCGACCGTGCCTGCATGACCGCACATTGTGACAGGCGTCCTCAAGATAAGCTAGGTCCTGTTACATCAATGCCGCTTCGGTTTGGGTCCGGCGGTGTTCATCAGGGAAAATCGTTGGTCGACACCGCCGCGCACGTTGCGGTGGGTGATGGCGAAGAGGCTGTGGGGCAACCCACCGACCCTGTTGCAGGTCTGAGGGGAGACAACATGGCGGCGATGAAGCCGCGGACGGGCGACGGTCCGCTGGAAGTCACCAAGGAGGGCCGGGGCATCGTCATGCGGGTCCCGCTGGAGGGTGGTGGCCGGCTCGTCGTCGAGATGACTCCCGACGAGGCCAACGCGCTCGGTGACGCACTGAAGGCAGCCGCCGGCTGACCGAGAAACGGTCCGGGCGGCGGCTGTCGCGCGGGCGCTTCATAAATCCCTGAGCCACCGGCCCCGCCGGTGGCTCAGGGCCTTCGCCCTGGGCTCGCTCGCGCCCGGGCACCTCTTCCGACCCTCTTGGAGGTCGTACCAGCGTGCTTGCCATCCGCCTGGTGGGCGGGCCCGAACGGTCCGACGCCCTGGCCCTGCCCATCCGATCCGCCTGGGCGACCGAGGACGTGGCCACGCGGGCCACGCTCGCGCCCGGCCTGCCGGCGCTCGCCGACGACGTGCTGGCCGAGGCCGCCGCCCTCGTTCCGGCGACCCGGGCCACCGGGCGGGCCGGCGAGGCGCACGTCCACTTGCGGCCGGGGCGCACCCCGGGCCGGCTGCTGCTGGCCGGGACCGGTGAGGGCGACGAGCCAGGCTGGCGGGCGGCGGGGGCCGCGCTGGCCCGGGCGGCATCCGGTGAGACACATCTCACGATCATTATACCGGTCGATGCGTCGGTGGATGTGGTGCGCGGGCTCGTCGAGGGGCTGCTGCTGGCGTCGTACCGGTTCCGGCTCACCGAGGCCGGCGAGGCCCCGGCGTTGACCGGCGTCGACCTCGCGGTCGGCGACCCGGCCGGGTACGCGGACACGGTCGAACGGGCCGAGGTCACCGTCCGGATGACCCACCTCGCCCGGGACCTGACCAACACCCCGTCCTCGGTGAAGAACCCGCAGTGGTTCGCCGAGCAGGTCGAGGCTGCCGTGGCCGGCCAACCCGATCTGCGCCTGCGGGTCCGACAGCCCGACGAGCTGGCCGCCGAGGGCTTCGGCGGCATCCTCGCCGTCGGCGGCGGCTCCGCCAGCGGCCCGCGCCTGGTCGAGCTGGACTGGCACCCCGCCGACGCGCGCACCCACGTCGTCCTGGTCGGCAAGGGGATCACCTTCGACACCGGGGGGATCTCGATCAAGCCGGTGCCCGCGATGAAGCTGATGCGCAAGGACATGGCCGGTGCCGCCGCCGTCGTCGCCGCCACCCTGGGCGCGGCGGCCCTGCGACTGCCCGTCCGGATCACCACCCTCGCGCCGCTGGCGGAGAACGCGGTCAGCGGTTCGGCGTTCCGCCCCGGCGACGTCATCACCCACTACGGCGGCGTGACCAGCGAGACCACAAACTCCGACGCCGAGGGCCGGCTGGTGCTCGCCGATGCGCTGGCGTACGCGGTGGCCGAGCTGAAGCCCGATCTGCTGATCGACCTGGCGACCCTGACCGGGGCGAACATGGTGGCACTCGGCAAGCACATCGGCGCGCTCTACTCCGACAACGACGAGCTGGCCGCCGACCTGCTCGCCGCGATCGACGCGGCCGGCGAGTCGGCCTGGCGGATGCCGCTGCCGGCCGACTACGTCGAGCACCTCGGCAGTGACGTGGCCGATCTGTACAGCGCCCCGAACCAGGGCGCCGGCTCGGTGCTCGCCGCGCTCTACCTGCGCGAGTTCACCGGCGACCTGCGGCAGCGCTGGCTGCACGTCGACATGTCCGCGCCCTCGTGGGCCGACGGCGACGCCGCCGAGCTGACCCGGGGCGCCACCGGTTGGGGGGTGCGCGGCCTGCTGCGCTGGCTGGCCACCCTCGGGTGACTCAGCACTTCACCGCGGCGAGCAGGCCGTGACCGACCGAGAGCAGCGCCGGCGTCCAGTCCTCGGACTCCCGGATCGCCTTGATCGTCTCCCGGGTGGTCACCGTCTCGACGTCCCGGGCCGCCGGGTCGCCGATCCGGCCGTCGGCCAGGGTGCCGTGCAGGGCGAGCACCCCGCCGGGGCGCAGCAGCCGTAGCGCCGCGTCCACGCAGGAGCTGAAGCTGGTGGCCTCGGCGTCGACGAACACCATGTCGTACGCGCCGTCGGCGAGCCGGGGCAGGACGTCCAGCGCCCGGCCGGTGATGATCCGGGTGCGCCCGGCGGGGAAACCCGCCTCGGCGAAGATCCGGCGGGCGATCCGCTGGTGCTCCACCTCGACGTCGATGGTGGTGAGGACGCCGTCGGCGCGCATGCCGCGCAGCAGCCACACCCCGCTCACCCCCGTGCCGGTGCCGATCTCCACCACCGCCCGCGCGCTCCCGGCGGCGGCGAGCAGCCGCAGCGCCGCCCCGGTGCCCGGGGTCACCGCGTCGAGGCCCACCTCGCGGGCGAGACTGCGGGCGGTCCGCAGCACGAGGTCCTCGGTGACGTACGACTCGGCGAACTGCGACGCCGGGGTCGTCGAGCTGCCGGAACTGGCGGCCGTGGCGATGGGACACCTCCAACGGGGGCGGGTTGGCGGTATGAGCCTAGAGGCGGGAGCGGATGGACGCAGCCGCGAGTCCGGTGCCGGACGATCACGGTGGAATCCGCCCGGCCGGGCGATTCCCACCGGGCGGTCACGCACCGCAACCACTGACTGCACTAGCGGCATTCGTGTAATCCTGGAGGCGGTATCCCCGTCGTCGGACCGGCCAGCCCTGCCGGCCCGGGGCGTGGGGCCGGGGACGACTGGGAGGCACCGACGTGACCGACGGCTGGGACTGGCGCCAGCCCGGGGGAGCTCCGACTCCGGCGGCACCGCCGGGGGCCGGTGCGCCGCCGGCCGGGCCGTCGACGGCGTCAGACGGCGTCCACCGGGGCTCCCCGGCTTCGCCCTGGTGGTCCGATGCGCTCGCCGACCCGTGGCGCGACCCGTACGCCCCGGCGGCCGTGGTCGTGCCCGGCCCCGTCGACGGCGCGGCGGAGCCGGAGCCGGTCGTCGACCCGGACGCGCCGGGCCGGCCGCCGCTGCGCCAGCTCCTGCTCATCCCGCTGATCACCGCGCTGCTCGCCGGGACCCTCGGCGGTGCCCTGGGGTACGCCTTCGCGGTGCGCGGCGGCGCGGCCGGCGGTCCGGCGCTCGGCGCCGGTTCCGCCGAGGCCCCGGCGCTGGCCCAGCGCAAGCCGGAGTCGCTGGCCGGGGTCGCCGAGCGCGTCCTGCCCAGCGTGGTGACTGTCCGGGTGGCCAGCATGAGCGGCACGAGCGAGGGCTCCGGCTTCATCGTCAGTGCCGACGGGCACGTGGTCACCAACGACCACGTCGTCGCCGGCGGCAACGGCAAGGCGACGGTGGTGTTCAACGACGGCAGCACCGCTGGCGCGAGCGTCGTCGGCCAGGACCCGGAGTCCGACCTCGCGGTGATCAAGGTGTCCTCCGCCACGGGCCTGCGGCCGGTGGAGTTCGGCGACTCCGACGCCCTCGCGGTCGGCGACCCGGTGCTGGCCATCGGCTCGCCGCTGTCCCTGGCCAACACGGTGACCGCCGGCATCGTGAGCGCCCTGGACCGGACGATGCAGGCCGGTGAGCCGGGCGGTCCCACCCGCTACTACGCGGCCATCCAGACCGACGCCGCGGTCAACCACGGCAACTCCGGCGGCCCGCTGGTGGACTCGGCCGGCCGGGTGATCGGGGTCAACTCGACGATCAAGTCGCTGGTGGCCGACGGGCAGGAGGCCGGCAACATCGGGCTCGCCTTCGCCATCCCGATCAACCAGGCCAAGCGGGTCACCCAGGACATCATCGGCACCGGCAAGGCCCGCCGTACGGTGATCGGCGCGCAGGTCGGCGGTGCCGGCGGGTCCAGCGGCGGCGCCGGCGGCGTACGCCTGGCGTCGGTGGAGCCGTCGGGCCCGGCGGCCGGGGCCGGGCTCCGGGCGGGCGACGTGATCCTGCGGCTCAACGGCCGCCCGATGACCGACCCGACCGACCTGATCGCACTGGTCCGCAAGTTCGCCCCGGGATCCGTGGTGACGGTGGAGTACCGGCGCGGGGCGAGCCGGCAGAACGCCTCGGTGACCCTCGCCGCAGACGCCAAGTGAGAGCCGGCCGGCCCTCCCCGACCAGCCGTCACGTGCGTAGTCTTGGCCTGACCGACGAGGAGGCCCAGCGGTGTTCGAGAACCTCAACTGGTGGGAGATCGGTGCGCTGCTGCTCCTGGCGCTGCTGATCTTCGGTGACCGGCTGCCCAACGTCATCAGCGACGGGCTGCGGATGGTGCGCAACCTGCGCGCCATGGCCCGCAACGCGACCGGCGACCTGAGCCGCGAGCTGGGCACCGACATCCAGCTGGAGGACCTGCACCCGAAGGCGTTCATCCGCAAGCACCTGCTCAGCGAGGAGGACGAGCAGGCGATCCGGAAGCCGCTACAGGGCGTCTACGACAGCCTGCGCTCCGACGTCACCGGCGTGCACGACGACCTCAAGGACGTGGCCCGGTCGGCCGACCTGCGGGCGAGGACCCCCGGCGCGGCCACGGCCACCTCCGGCGGCGCGGCCATGGCCCCCGCCCCCCGCACGGCCAGCTACGACGACGCCACCTGAGCCCGCCGCCCGCCCGCGTACACCTGATGGGGCAGCCCGCCGGAAACGGCGGGGGCGGCGCCCCCGCGTTCGGAGCGCCGCCCTCGCCGTACGCCGACAGGCGGCCCGGTCAGCGGCCGGCGGGCTTGAGGCCGAGCGGCTTGCCGAGCAGCGACTCCCGCCGCACCGCGAGCCGGTCGGCGACCTGACCGAGGGCCCTTGCGGCCGGCGACTCCGGCTCGGCCAGCACGATCGGGTTACCGGCGTCACCGGCCTCCCGGACCCGGGTGTCCAGCGGGATCTGGCCGAGCAGCGGCACCTGGGCCCCGATCGTCCGGGTCAGCGACTCGGCGACCATCTCGCCGCCACCGGAGCCGAAGATCTCCATCCGGGAACCGTCCGGCAGTTCCAGCCAGGACATGTTCTCGATCACGCCGACCACCCGCTGGTGGGTCTGGAGCGCGATCGCGCCGGCCCGCTCGGCCACCTCGGCCGCGGCGGCCTGCGGTGTGGTGACCACCAGGATCTCCGCGTTCGGCAGTAGCTGGGCCAGCGAGATGGCCACGTCGCCGGTGCCCGGGGGCAGGTCGAGCAGGAGCACGTCCAGGTCGCCCCAGTAGACGTCGGCGAGGAACTGCTGCAACGCCCGGTGCAGCATCGGGCCGCGCCACACCACGGCCGCGTTGCCCGAGGTGAACATGCCGATCGAGATGACCTTCACGCCGTGCGACTGCGGCGGCATGATCATGTCTTCCACCCGGGTAGGGCGGCCGTCCGTGCCGAGCATCCGGGGCACCGAGTGGCCGTAGATGTCCGCGTCGACCACGCCCACGCTCAGACCCCGGGCGGCCAGCGCGGCGGCCAGGTTCACCGTGACGCTGGACTTGCCGACGCCGCCCTTGCCACTGGCGACCGCGTACACGCGGGTGCGGGAGCCGGGCTGGGCGAACGGGATCACCGGTTCCTCCGTGGCGGAGCCGCCGCGCAGCTTCGCCTGGAGGCCCTGGCGCTGCTCGGGACTCATCACCCCGAACTCGATCTCCACCCCGGTCACCCCGGGCACCGCGCCGACGGCGGCGGTGATGTCGGCGCGCAGCTTGTCCTTCAGCGGGCAGCCGGCCACGGTGAGCAGCAGCTCGACCCGGACCACCCCGTCGTCGCCGACCTGCGCGGAGCGGACCATGCCGAGGTCGGTGATGGGCCGGCGGATCTCCGGGTCGTCGACGGTGGCCAGGGCGGCCTGGACGGCGTCCTCGACGGTGCTGACGGGTGCTGACATGCCCGCAATGCTACGTCGGGGGTGATAGGTACCGGCCGCCGGCGGCCCGGTGTGAGCGAGTCGATGGCAGCGGCCTGGCCGGTCGGTGCGACCCGGCCGGGCTCGTCGGCGCGTCGCGCCGGGGGGTCAGCGCGGCTCGGCCGGCCCCTCCGGCCGGCCGCCCCGGGCGATGTCGCCATCCATCTCGTCGAGGGGCTCGTCGAGGTGTGGCCCGCCGCGCGGCGACGGCCGTCCCTGCTGCCGGCGTTCCAGCTTCTGTCGGCGCTGGGCGGCCTCGTCCAGCTCCTCGGCCAGCCGGGCCAGCTCCGAGCGGAGGAAGTCCCGCGTCGCCACCTCGCCAAGCGCGATCCGCAGCGCGGCGACCTCCCGGGCCAGGTACTCGGTGTCCGCCTTCTGCATACCCGCGCGCCGCCGGTCCTCCTCCAACGCCACCCGGTCCCGGTCGGTCTGCCGGTTCTGCGCGAGCAGGATCAGCGGTGCCGCGTAGGACGCCTGGAGGGAGAGCACCAGGGTCAGGAACGTGAAGGTGTACGGGTCGAAGCGCAGGTTCGCCGGGGCCAGGGTGTTCCAGCCGAACCAGGCGGCGATCACCACCGTCATGTAGACGATGAAGTTCGCCGTGCCCATGCCCCGGGCGATCCCCTCGGACCAGCGGCCGAACGCCTCCGGATCGAACCGGGGCAGCTTCACGCCCCGGGGCTCGCGAGGCTGGTCCAGCCGCTCGGCCCGCCGCTGCTCACTCATCGGCGCCGTCCAGCACCTCGTGCACGGGCGCCGGGGCGGTCGGGGCGTCCCGGTCGCGCCAGTCGCGCGGCAGAGAGTGGTCCAGCACGTCGTCGACGGTGACCGCGCCGACGAGCCGGTTGTTGCGGTCGACGACCGGCATGGCGACCAGGTCGTAGGTGGCCATCCGGCGGGTGATCTCCGGCAGCGGGGTGGCCGGGCGCAGCGGGTCGATGTCGTTGACCACCACCCCGCCGAGCAGGTCGGCCGGGGGCTCCCGGAGCAGCCGCTGGAAATGCACCATGCCCAGGTACCGGCCGGTCGGGGTGGTCAGCGGCGCGCGGGTCACGAAGACCTGCGCGGCCACCGCCGGGGAGAGTTGCTCCTCCCGGATTCGAGCCAGGGCCTCGGCGACCGTGGCGTCCGGCGGCAGGATCACCGGCTCCGAGGTCATCACGCTGCCCGCCGTCCCCGACGAGTACTTCAGCAACTGGCGTACGGGGTCGGCCTCGTCCGGCTCCATCAGGTCCAGCAGCACGTCCTGCTCGGTCGGGGGCAGCTCGTTGAGCAGGTCGGCTGCGTCGTCCGGGTCCATCTCCTCCAGCACGTCCGCGGCCCGTTCCCGGTCCAGCGCGGCGAGGATCTCCACCTGGTCGTGCTCGGGCAGCTCGCTGAGCACGTCGGCCAGCCGCTCGTCGTCCAGCGCCGCCGCCACCTCGTTGCGCCGGCTGTCCGGCAGGTCCTGGAGGACATTGGCCAGGTCGGCCGGGCGCATGTCCTCCAGGACGGCGAGCAGGTTCGCCGTACCCCGGTTCTCGCCGATGTCACTGAGGCCGCGCACCCGGTCCCACTCGACCTGGTGCAGGTGGCCGCGGCGGGTGAGCCGACCGGTGTGCTCGCGGACGGCGACGCGGGCCAGCGACCACTCACCGCCCCGGCTGCGCTCCATGGCCACGTCGACCACCGACCCGGGCTGGCCGCCGGGGTCGAGCTGCACGCGCCGGTCCAGCAGCTCCTGGAGCACCAGCAGCTCGTTGGGGCGCTTTTCGAACCGGCGCAGGTTGAGCGTGCCGCTGCCGAGCACCACCGCCTCGGCGTCGATGCTGGTGATCCGGTTGATGGACAGGAAGATCCTCCGGCGCATCGGCATTTCCGCGACCAGCCCCACCACCTCCGGCGGGCGTTGGGTGGGCCGCAGCCGGGCCACCGCGTCGCGCACCCGACCCACCTGGTCACCGTTGGGGTCGAAGACGGCGACTCCGGCGAGTCGGGCGATGTAGACCCGGTTCGGCGTGCTCACGGCCACCAGCCTAAGCGCCTACTGTCTATCAACATGTCGACCTTGGCCTACGAGATCGTGGACGTCTTCACCGACCGCCCGTTCGCCGGCAATCCGCTGGCTGTGGTGTTCGGCGCCGAAGGGCTGGCCACCGAACAGATGCAGTCGCTCGCGCTGGAGTTCAACCTGTCCGAGACGGTGTTCGTGCTGCCGCCCACCCAGGTCGGGGCCACCTACCGGGCGCGGATCTTCACTCCCACCGACGAGCTGCCGTTCGCCGGTCACCCCAGCGTCGGCGCGGCGGTGACCGCGAGCCGCCGGGGAATGTTCGGTGTGGGGCGGGTCACCCAGGAGTGCGGGGTCGGCGTGCTGCCGATCGAGGTCACCGCGACGAGCGCGACGCTGACCGGCGGTGTGCCCACGCTCGGCCCCGAGCTGGACCTGGAGCCGCTGCTGGAAGTGGTCGGCCTCGCCGTCGCCGACCACGCCGGCCCGCCGCCCCGGGTCGCCGGGTGCGGGCTGGAGTTTCCGTTCCTGCCGGTGCGCAGGGACGCGGTGGCCCGCGCCCGGGTCGACTCGGCGGCGGCGCAGCGGTACGGCATCGAGCACGTCAGCATCTTCTCCTGGGACGCCGACTCGCAAACCGCGCATGCCCGGGTCTTCGTCCCCGGGCACGGCGTGCCGGAGGACCCGGCGACCGGATCGGCCGCCCTCGGGCTCGGCGTGTGGCTGGTCGCCAGCGGGCTGCTCCCCGGCGAGGGGCACTCCTCCTACATCGTCCGGCAGGGCGCCGAACTGCGCCGTCCGTCCGTGCTGGCCTGCACGGTCACCGCCGTCGGCGACGCGGCGATCGGCGCGACCGTGAGCGGCGACGTGATGTCGGTGGCGCGCGGCGAGATCGCCGTCCCACCCTTCGTGGGCTAGGTGCAAGGAAGGGCCCCCTGTCAACGCCCGCGGTAGAGAAGGGCACCCCTCTCACCGCCTCGGAGCGCGGGCCGGCGCGCCTCGAAGCGCGCACCGGCGGGCGTACGGCTCGGAGCGCGCACCGGCCGGCCGACCGGCGTACGGTCGCGTGGGCCGGCAGCCGTGCGGGAGGATGCGCAGGTGACTGACGAGGTGGACGAGCGGGTCGGCACGCCACTGCTCGACGAGGCGGTGAAGCTGGTCGACGAGGCGGTGAAGAAGGCCGCCGTGGCCTGGGTGAGCGTTGTGGGCGGGCCGGCACGGGCGCTGTGGTGCGTACCGTCGGAGGGGTCGCTGCTGGTCGTGAGCGGCCCCGGCGAGCAGGCCGCGCCCGGGCTCGCGGAGGCGACCGAGGCGCGGGTGACCCTGCGCGGCGATCACGGCGGGCGGATCGTCACCTGGCCCGCCCGGGTGACCCGGCTGAACCCCGGCACCGAAGAGTGGACGGCCCTGGCCCCGACGGTGGCGGCCAAGCGGCTCAACGCGCCCGGCCCCACGGCCGATCTGGTGGCCCGGTGGGCCACCGACGGCTGCGCCCTGGTCCGGCTCACCCCGGCCGGCGATCCGGCCGCCGGCGACCGGTTGCCGGAGGCCTCGCTCGCCGAACCACCCCGGGCGGCCCCGGTGGTCCGGGCCACCCGCAGGCCGTTCCGGCTGCACCGCGTCCGGCGCCGCTGACGGGCCCGAGCCGGCCGCGCCGCGCGCCGCGGCGACCGGGGTCAGGCCGGTTCGGCGACCGGTTCCACCAGGCCGAGGACGTCGCTGAGCGAACCCAGCTCCGGCCCGTCCCAGGCCGGTTCGGCGTTGAAGACCATGTGCTCGACGAGGTCCGGGGCGGCCAGCCGCACCGCCGTCATGCCGGCCCGCCGCGCGCCGGTGAGCTCCTGGCTGCCGCCGTCGCCGACGTACAGGCAGTCGCCCGGGGGCAGCCCGAGCGGGCGGCACGCCGACAGGTAGAGCGCCGGATCGGGCTTGCAGCGGCCAAGCTGCACCGAGAACACCCGCACGTCGAGCAGCGGGGCCACGGCCAGCTCCGGCAGGAACGCCGGCAGCTCGTGGGTGCAGTCGCTGACCAGGCCGGTGCGTACCCCCCGCTGGCGCAGCGCCGCCAGCACGGGCACCGCCTCGTCGCGCAGCCGGGTGTCCGCGCGGATCGCCCGGTGCCGGGAGACGACCGCCGCGCGCAGCGCGCTCTTCGGCGGGTGTACGCCGGCCTGCGCGCATACCCAGCGCAGGGTCGCCTCGGCGTCGCCGAACCGGCCGCTGGCCCGCTGGTAGTAGCTGCGGTCGAGCACGTCGACGAGCGCGTCGACCGGGCAACCGAGCAGCTCGGCGGTGGACCGGTGAGCCGTGCCACGTTGCACGGAACAGGTGAGCGTGCCGAAGAAGTCGAACAGCACCGCGCGAAAGACGGGCATGGGGAAGTGCCTCCGGACGTCGAGGGGGAGGGCCGTCGGCGGAAATTCCATGATCGTAACTGAATGCTGACGTTCCGTGTCGACGGGTGTCGTGTGAGGATTGCTTCCCGTGTCCGTACCTCAGCACCACCGCCCGGTGGACCCGCTGACCGGCGGGGTCGTCGCCCTGGCCGTTCTCGCGGTCTCGTCGTCCGCTCCGCTGGTCGCCTTCGCCACCGCACCGGCCCTGGCCATCGCCTTCTGGCGGAACCTGCTCTCGGTCGGTGCGCTCGTCCCGTTCGCGTTCACTTGGCGGCGGGCCGAGTTCCGGGCGCTGACCCGGCGGGGCGCCGACCGTGACTGGAGCCCGCCGGTGGGCGCGGGTCGCCGCGAGGGCTGGTACTGCGTGCTGTCCGGGGTGGCGCTGGCCGCCCACTTCGCCACCTGGATGCCGAGCATCCGGCTCACCTCAGTCGCCGCCGCGGCGGCCCTGGTCGCCACCCAGCCGGTCTGGCAGGGGCTGATCGCCCGAGGTCAGGGCCGCCGGCTGCCGCCGGCCGTCTGGGTCGGCATCGGGGTGGCGGTCGGCGGGGCGGTGCTCGCCTCCGGGGCCGATTTCGTCGCCTCCGGGCGGGCGTTCGCCGGTGACCTGCTCGCGGTGGCCGGCGGCCTCTTCGCGGCGGTCTACACCGCCCTCGGCGAGCGGGCCCGGATCGCCATCAGCACCACCACCTACACCACCATCTGCTACGGGGTGTGCGCGCTGATCCTGCTGGCCGTCTGCCTGGTCGGCGGGGTGCCGCTGGGCGGGTACGACACCAACACCTGGCTGGCGATCCTCGGCCTGGTGGCGGGTGCCCAACTGCTGGGCCACTCGATGTTCAACTACGCGCTGCGGCGGATCTCCGCGACCACGGTCAGCGTGCTGATCCTGCTGGAGGCACCCGGGGCGGCCCTGATCGCCTGGGCCTGGCTCGGCCAGCTACCCCGGGCCGGCGCGGTGCCCGGGCTCGCGCTGATCCTGGTCGGCGTCGCCGTGGTGGTGCTCGGCGGAGCCCGGACCGGCCGCCGTCACGGCTCGACGCCGACCGCCTTCGCGCTGGCCGTCCAGAGTCGGGCGGCGAGCTGGGGGTCGCTGGCCTTGCGCATCGGTCGGCGGAGCCGGCGGTCACTGTAGTAGCCGCCGTCGACCAGTCGGGCCGGGTCCTGGTTGGCCAGCCAGACCAGGGTCTCCGCGCCCTTCTCGGGGCTGCGGAACGGCAGAACCCGCAGGCCGAATGCGACCAGGGGGCTGTCCGCGCCGAACCGGGTCCGCACCACACCGGGGTGGAAGCAGTACGCCGGGATGTCCGGCCAGCGCCGGGCCGCCTCGGCGGTGAACAGGATGTTCGCCTGCTTGCTGGTGCCGTACGCGCGTATCCGCCCGTAGTCACGCAGGGCGGCGTTGAGATCGTCGGGGTCGAGCGCGCCGCTGCGGTGCGCGCCGGAGGCGGTCACCACCAGCCGACCCACCCGGTCCCGCAGCAGGGTGCTGAGCAGGAACGGGGCCAGGTGGTTGGCCTGCATGGACAGCTCGAACCCGTCGACCGTGGTCACCGGACGCAGCACGATCGCGCCGGCGTTGTTGGCCAGCACGTCGATCCGGTCGTACGCGGCGCGCAGCCGCTCGGCCAGCCCGCGCACGTCGTCGAGGACCGCGAAGTCGGCCCGGAACAGCTCGGGCCGCTCGCCGCTGGCCTCCCGTACCCGCTCGCCGGCGGCCCGGAGTCGGGCCGGGTCCCGCCCGACCAGCACGACCTCGTCGCCCCGGCGTGCGAGGTCCACGGCGGCGGCCAGCCCGATGCCGGAGCTGGCCCCGGTCACCACCACGATCCGCCGCCCAGTGAGATCTTCCACAGGCCCATTCACCCCAGTCACGGCACGAGGTTACCGTGGCGTCACAAACGCCTTTGCGATCGTTAAGTTCTCCGGTTGTCGTACCAGTGGCGTCTTTCCTGCAGGTTGGCGTCGGCCCGCCCGCCGGACGTTGGAAGGAGCGCACCCATGACCGCCGCCGGTCGTCCCCGCCGGTCCTGCCTCGCCGTGCCGGGCTCCAGCGTCAAGATGCTCGGCAAGGCCCAGGGCCTCCCCGCCGACCAGGTCTTCCTCGACCTGGAGGACGCCGTCGCCCCGCTGGCCAAGCCGGACGCGCGCAAGAACGTCGTGGCCGCGCTCAACGAGGGCGACTGGGCCGGCAAGACCCGGGTGGTCCGGGTCAACGACCTCACCACCCCGTGGACGTACCGGGACGTGATCGACATCGTCGAGGGGGTCGGCGCGAACCTGGACTGCGTCATGCTGCCGAAGGTGCAGAACGCTGCCCAGGTGCAGTGGCTGGACCTGACGCTCACCCAGCTGGAGAAGACCCTCGGCCTGACGGTCGGCCGGATCGGCATCGAGGCGCAGATCGAGAACGCCGCCGGCCTGGTCAACGTCGACGCCATCGCCGCCGCCTCGCCCCGGGTCGAGACCATCGTCTTCGGCCCGGCAGACTTCATGGCCTCGATCAACATGAGGTCGCTGGTGGTCGGCGGGCTCATCCCGGACTACCCGGGTGACCCGTACCACTACATCCTGATGCGCATCCTGATGGCCGCCCGGATGTACGACAAGCAGGCCATCGACGGCCCGTTCCTACAGATCCGGGACATCGACGCGTTCCGTGAGGTGGCGAAGCGCTCGGCCGCGCTGGGCTTCGACGGCAAGTGGGTGCTGCACCCCGGCCAGATCGACGCCGCGAACGAGGTCTACTCGCCGGCCCAGGCCGACTACGACCACGCCGAGCTGATCCTCGACGCGTACGAGCACTACACCTCCGAGGCCGGCGGCCGGCTCGGCGCGGTGATGCTCGGCGACGAGATGATCGACGAGGCGTCCCGCAAGATGGCTCTGGTGATCGCGGCCAAGGGCCGGGCGGCCGGGATGACCCGCACGTCGAGCTTCACGCCTCCCGCGGAGTGAGAGCCGTCTGCGGGAGTGGGAGCCGCCGGGGCCGGTGCCGCCCCGGGCCGGGGCGGCACCGGGCGGGTCAGAAGCCGCTGCTGCTGCCGGTGTCCATGGTGATAGCGAGGACGATCATTACCACGTAGAAGATGATCAGCAGCACCAGCAGGCCGGTGAGGATCCAGCCGACGATGATGGCGGCCTGCGCCATCCCCGCGCCGCCCTCGCCGGTCTCGCGGATCTGCTTGCGGGCCACGTGCCCGAGGATCGCGCCGATCGGCGCGGTGATGCAGGAGGCGACCCCGACGAGGGCGAGCACCAGCGCCGCGACCGCCATCCCGTTGGTCCTCTGCGCCGGCGGGTACCCGTACCCCGGGTAGCCCGGCGCCGGGTAGCCGGCCGGGGCGTAGCCGGGCACGGCGTGCGGGCCGGCGACCGGCGCGGCCTGCTCCATCTTCATCCCCGCGTACGGGTCGACGGGCGCGTACGGGTCGCCGCCGGTGGGCTGCCCGCTCACCGGCAGGGTCGGGTCGACCGGCGGCGTGGACGGTTGGGACCAGGGGTCGTTCGGGCCGCCGGCCGGTGGGGGGTATGTCATAAATTCTCTCCGCGTCTTGTCGAGGGTGCGCGGTCAGGGTAGCCAGGGCGGCCCAAAACGCGGCACCGTTACCGGGTGCCGCGTTGCCCGGGGCAGGACGAACCGGCAGGATCGCGGCATGGCAATCGACGCGCGCGCCGCAGACCGTTCCGGCAGCCGACCGCGACGGGACGTGAGCCGCCCCGGCCTGGCCCGGCGCAGCCGCTCCGCCGCCGGGGCCGGCCCGACCGACCAGGACGCCCCGGTGCCGCTGGCGGACCCGGTCACCATGCGGCTCGACGGCAGGGTCGCCCTGGTCACCGGCGCGGGCAGCCCCGACGGCATCGGGTACGCCACCGCCCGCCGGCTGGCGGACCTGGGCGCCCGGGTGGCCATCGTCTCCACCACCCGGCGCATCCACGAGCGGGCCGGCGAGCTGGGGGTGACCGGATTCGTCGCCGACCTCACCGACGAGTCGGAGGTCGGCGCGCTCGCCGACGCGGTGACCGAGCAGCTCGGCGACGTCGAGGTGCTGGTCAACAACGCCGGCCTGGCGAGCCGGGCCAGCCCGGAGGTGCTGCGCCCGGTGGCCCAGCTCAGTTACGACGAGTGGCGCGGCGAGATCGACCGGAACTTGACCACCGCGTTCCTGTGCAGCCGGGCGTTCATCGGCGGGATGGCCGAGCGCGGCTGGGGGCGGATCGTCAACCTCGCGGCAACGGCCGGCCCGGTGAACGCACTGCCCACGGAGGCGGCGTACGCGGCGGCGAAGGCGGGCGTGGTGGGTCTGACCCGGGCGTTGGCGATGGAGATGATCGCCGACGGGGTGACGGTGAACTCGGTGGCCCCCGGCACCATCCACACGGCGGCGTCCACAGTGGCGGAGATTCGGCAGGGCCTCGGCACGCCGGTGGGCCGCCCCGGCACCCCGGACGAGGTGGCTGCCGCGATCACCTTCCTCTGCTCGCCGGCCGCGTCGTACATCACCGGGCAGATGCTGGTGGTCGACGGTGGCAACAGCGTCCGCGAGGCGCAGTTCCGCTGACCGTCTCCCCGGGGAATCCGCTGTCGACCCGCGGAGAAGATCGGCTCCCGGGAAATCAGTTGTAGGAGCTGCCGTCCATGGAGCGGCCCCAGATCGCCAGCCCGATCCAGCCGCAGCAGGCGACCAGGCCGATCACGGTGAAGACGTAGCTGAGGATCAGCCCCCAGGTGGCGAGCTGGTCGCCCTCCTCCCCGGTGCGCTGGATCTGCCGCTTGGCCACGTGGCCGAGCACGATTCCGGCTGGCGCGAAGACGAACGCGAAGACCAGCGACAGCACGGCGAGGACGTTCGTGCCCCGGCCCTGCCCCGACGGGCCGTACTGGCCGTAGCCCGGGGGTGGGCCGTACTGCCCGTACTGTTCCTGGCCCGAGGGCGGGTCGTACTGGCCCTGACCTTGGCTCTGGCTCTGGCTCTGGGACGGGCCGTACTGGCCGGACGGCGGCTCGTACGGCGACGGCGGCTGGTCCGGCTCCTGCGGTGGATAACTCATCCGACACCTTCCGCTACCCGTCGTGACCTGGCCTATCGCGGACGCTACCCGCAGCGGTGAACCTTTTCACAGCGGTTGGGTGGACTGGTCGCCTTGGCGTCGTCGCCCACGAGGCCGATACTGACCGAGCGTTACCCATGAGTAATGCGCTTGTCCCCGGAGGCTGAGATGGCTCGACTCGCCCAGACGCCCGGCCTGACCGACGTGCAGCGGTCGATCCTGCAAACCGTCCGGGAGTTCGCCGACAAGGAGATCGTCCCGCACGCGCAGCGGCTGGAACGCGCCGACGAGTATCCCACCGACATCCTCGACGGAATGCGCGAGATGGGGCTGTTCGGCCTCACCATCGACGAGGAGTTCGGCGGGCTCGGCGAGTCCCTGCTGACGTACGCCCTGGTGGTCGAGGAGCTGTCCCGGGGCTGGATGTCGATCTCCGGCATCGTCAACACGCACTTCATCGTGGCGTACCTGATCTCCCAGCACGGCTCCGCCGAGCAGAAGGCCCGGCTGCTGCCCCGGATGGCCACCGGCGAGGTGCGCGGCGCGTTCTCCATGTCGGAGCCGGAGTGCGGCTCCGACGTCTCGGCGATCAGGTCGAGGGCGGTCCGCGCCGGCGACAACTACGTGCTCGACGGCCAGAAGATGTGGCTGACCAACGGCGCGTACTCCTCGGTGGTCGCCACCCTGGTCAGGACCGACACCGGTGCCGAATCCGTGTACGGCAACATGAGCACCTTCCTGCTGGAGAAGGAGCCGGGCTTCGGCGAGACCGCCCCCGGCCTGACCATCCCCGGCCGGATCGACAAGTTGGGCTACAAGGGCGTCGAGACCACCGAGATGGTGCTCGACGGCGTCACCGTCCCCGCCTGCACCGTGCTCGGCGGTGCGGAGCAGGTCGGCCGTGGCTTCTATCAGATGATGGACGGCATCGAGGTGGGCCGGGTCAACGTCGCCGCCCGCGCCTGCGGCATCTCGATCCGCGCCTTCGAGCTGGCCGTCGCGTACGCCCAGCAGCGCAGGACCTTCGGCCAGCCGCTCGCCAAGCACCAGGCGATCGCGTTCAAGCTCGCCGAGATGGGCACGAAGATCGAGGCCGCACATGCCCTCATGGTCAACGCCGCCCGGCTCAAGGACGCCGGCCAGCGCAACGACGTCGAGGCCGGGATGGCCAAGCTGCTCGCCTCCGAGTACTGCGTCGAGGTCGTCCAGGAGGCGTTCCGCATCCACGGCGGCTACGGCTACTCCAAGGAGTACGAGATCGAGCGGCTGATGCGGGAGGCCCCGTTCCTGCTCATCGGCGAGGGCACCTCGGAGATCCAGAAGACCATCATCTCCCGCGGCCTTTTGCGCGACTACAAGCTCTGACGGTGCAAGGAAGGCCCCCTGTCAACGCTTTCGGTATAGGAAGGGGCCCCTGCAAACCAGCACCATGCCCAACACTCGAGCCGACGCCGGCCGGCGGGAGCGGCATTCAGCCGAGGCGGCTCAGGTTGGCGGCGGCCCGCTCGATGATCAGGCACCGGTCCTCGACGTAGTCGACACCGGCCTCCTCGGCGATCCGGCGCGCCTCGAGCGAGACGATCCCGAGCTGCAACCAGACCGCGGGCGCGCCGATGGCCACCGCCTCGCGGACCACCTCGACGGCGTCCCGGGCCGGACGGAACACGTTCACCAGGTCCACCGGGTGCGGAATGTCGGCCAGGGACGCGTACGCCCGCTCGCCGAACAGCTCGTCGACCGTCGGGTTGACCGGGATGATCCGCCAGCCGTACCGCTGCATCCGCGCCGGCACCCGGTGCGCGGGCTTGCCGGGGTCGCGGGACGCGCCCACGACGGCGATCACGGCGGCTTCGGCGAGGATCTGCTGGGCGCTGCGCACCCCGCGACTGTAGCCGGCCGCCCGGCTCAGAGCAGGGTGAGCTGCTCGGCGGGCGGCGCGACCGGCTTCGCGACCGGCCGTCGGTCGTCGCCCGCTTCGGGGCGGATCAGCCTGTGCCGGCGGGCGGCGATGCGCACCCGGGCGGCCAGTTCCCGCTGGTACGCCTGCGGCGCGTACGCACCCGCCCGGTAGAGCTCCCGGTAGCGGGGGACGAGGTGCGGGTGCTCCCGGCCGAGCCAGCGCGCGTACCACTCGCGGGCACCGGGGCGCAGGTGCAGGGCCAGCGGCGTCACGCTGGCCGCCCCGGCGGCGGCGATCGCCGAGACGGTGGCGTCGATCGACGCGTCGTCGTCGGAGAGGCCGGGCAGGGTCGGGGCCATCAGCACGCCGACGGAGAAACCGGCGTCGGTCAGCGCCCGGACGGCCGCCAGCCGGCGGCGCGGGCTCGGGGTGCCCGGCTCCACCGCCCGCCACAGCGCCTCGTCGAGGAACCCCACCGAGTACGCCAGGCCGACCCGGGTCACCTCGGCGGCGCGGCGCAGCAGCGGCAGGTCCCGCAGCAGGAGCGTGCCCTTGGTCAGGATCGAGAACGGGTTCGCGAAGTCGCGCAGCGCCGCGATGATCTGCGGCATGAGCTGGTATTTCCCCTCGGCGCGCTGGTAGCAGTCCACGTTGGTGCCCATCGCCACGGGTGCCCCACGCCACCGGGGCGCGGCCAGCTCCCGGCGCACCAACTCGCCCGCGTTGACCTTGACGATCACCTGCCGGTCGAAGTCCGCCCCGGCGTCGAGGTCGAGATAGGTGTGCGTGTTGCGGGCGTAGCAGTAGACGCAGGCATGCGAACAGCCCCGGTAGGGGTTGATCGTCCACTCGAAGGGAACGCGGGACGCGCCCGGCACCCGGTTGATGATCGACTTGGCCCGGACCTCGTGGAAGGTCATCCCCGCGAAGCCCGGGGTGTCGAAGGTGCGGGTGACCGCGCCGGGCAGCGCCAGCGGCAGGGGTGGAGCCGCCGGCGCTGCCCGCTCGGAACCGGCCTCGTCCGGGGGAGCGGAGAGGTTTCCCCAGCGCATGACCCACATTCGAACACATGTACGAACTGCGCGCAAGTGACCTGCCGGACACCGGTGTGCGGCGGGCCGCGGCCGGGGGGAGGATGGCAGCATGGAGAGGTCGACCTTCGTCTACGACGGCGACTGCGCGTTCTGCACGAGGTGCGCGGAGTTCATCGAGCGCCGCATCCCCACCCGGGCGCGCGTGCTGCCCTGGCAGTTCGCCGACCTCGACGCGCTGGGCCTGAGGGAGGCCGAGTGCGAGGAGGCGGTGCAGTGGGTGGGTGCGGACGGCTCCCGGGCCGCCGGGCCGGACGCGATCGCGAAGCTGCTCGGTGAAAGCGGCCTCTTCTGGCGGGTCGCCGGGTCCGCCCTGCGCTTCCCGCCCGCCCGCGCGGTGGCTTGGCCCGCGTACCGCTGGGTTGCCCGCAACCGCCACCGGCTGCCAGGTGGCACGGCCGCCTGCGCCGTGCCCTCGGCCCGCCGGGACTGACCTCTCACATCGCCCCCGAGCGCGGCGAGCAGCCGTTTCGAGCAGTGCCAACGAGGGCCGTCCGTCGCGAGACGGCAGGTCCCACACCTCGACCAGTCCCGCGCGGGGCGACCCGCGGCCAGCACCCGGACGGCACCCGCCGGCAGGTCCGGGTCGGTGGCGATGTGGCGGGAACGCGCGGAGGACCCGCCCCTACGGCTGGTGCAGCGGCGCGGGGCGGAGGTCGTCGCCACTAGCTGCGAGGGGCTGGTCGTCGAGCTGGCCGGGCCGCCCCGGCGTAGTCGCCCCGGCGGGTTGCCCCGGCGGGCCGCCCCGGCGTAGTCGCCCCGCGCCTGCCTGCCGCAGCCAGCCGACCGGGCGTATCCGCTCCAGCGGCAGGAAGCTGGCCATCGCCACCAGGTGCGGGGCGAACGAGATGGTGATCGTCGCCATGGTGACCAGGTGGAACGAGTAGAAGAAGCCGACCATGGCCAGCCGCCAGCGTGCCGGCAGCACGAAGACCACCGGGCTGAGCAGCTCGAAGGCGAGGATGCCGAACTGCGCCACGAGCAGCAGGTACGGCACGCCGGCGATCAGGTCGGCCAAATCGGTGCCGCGCCGGATGATCGCCTTGGCGAGCACCGAACCGGTGGCCCAGTCGAGGCCCCCGAACCGGAACTTGGCGAAGGCGGCCAGGAAGTACGTGCAGATCACTGCGATCTGGGTGACCCGCAGAGCCCAGCCGCCGGCCTCGGTGCGGGTCGGGTCGCCGTGCCGGGCCCGGCCGGCGGTGGGCAGCGCGGCGAGCGCGACGAGCAGGCCGAACCGGTCGTGGTCGACCTTGCCGTAGCTCATCGCGATGATCATCCACTCCAGATAGAGCGCGAAGACCGACCAGCCGAGCAGGCGGTGGGCCCGGCCGGTCGCGGCGAGCAGGGCGAGGACCAGCAGCACCCAGAAGATCACGCTTACCAGCGCCGGGGTGGGGGTCGGCAGCGGGAGCACCCGCCCGACGAGCAGCGGCTGGTAGAGGTCGCCGGGCACGCTCGCGCGGGCGCGTACCCAGGGGGTGAAGACCACCAGGTCGGCGGCGACGAACAGGTAGACCAGGGTGCGGAAGGCGGCCACCCGGCCCCGGGGGACCGCCTCGGTGAGCCAGCGGGTCACCCGTCGGCCCGCCAGCTCACCACGGTCTCGTCGGTCCAGCGCCCGGTCGGCCGGCCGGTCTCGATGCCGTACCAGCGGATCACGATGCGTACCTCGACCAGCACGGCGGCGTCGGGGTGACGTTCGGCGTACGCGTCGGCGACCTGGCGCAGCCGGGCCGGATCCTCGACGTACCGGCTCTGCTGGCCCTCGATCTCGGCCCGGCGGATGCCGGTGGCGTCCTGGCCGAGGTCGACCACGGCGCCGGTGCGGTCGACGCCCTCGATGCGGGTGTCGGGGGCGGGGGCGTCCGGCGGGTCGGACGTGGAGTACATCCGGAACGGCCCGAACGGGAAGTCGTCGTCGGTGCCCCAGGCGGTGCCGGCCAGCAGCACGGCGAGGCCGAGCGCGGTGGCGCCCAGGCGGGCCCCCCGGCCCCGGCGGGTCAGCGTCTCCATCGGTTCACGACGGTACGGGATGGAGGGGCCGCTTCGGGTCCCTCCATCGGCCGGCGTGCCCCCGGCCGCACCGGTCACCTGGGGCCGGTGACGCGGCGACGGCCGGACCCGACGTGGGTCCGGCCGTCGGCCGGCTCGGCGCTTGGTGCCTGTGGCCGGCGCGGTGCCTGCGCGCAGTGCTGGTGGCTCGGTGCTCAGTGCTGGTGCTCGGCCAGCTTCTTGCGCACGTCGTCCATGTCGAGGCCCTGGACCTGCTCGATGAGGTTCTCCAGGGCCGACTCGGGCAGTGCCCCCGGCTGGGCGAAGACGATCACGCCGTCCCGGATCGCCATGATCGTCGGGATCGAGCGGATGTCGAACTTCGCGCCGAGCTCCTGCTGGGCCTCGGTGTCGACCTTGCCGAAGACGATGTCCGGGTGCTTTTCCGAGGAGCGCTCGTAGACAGGGGCGAACCGCTTGCACGGGCCGCACCACTCCGCCCAGAAGTCGACGAGGACGATGCCGTCGCCGCCCGTCACCTCGTCGAAGTTCGCCGTGGTCAGCTCAACGGTTGCCATGTGGACTCTCCGATCACCGCGGAATCACCTACGCCTCCTGGAACCAGGACGGAGCCCGTCGAATTCCCGGGCGTCCGTCCCCGAAACCCGGCGGGGCCGGGGAGGGGTGCCAGCGCATCGACTTTTGTCTGTTGACGGCGTCCGCGTGGCGTGCACATGC
Organism: Micromonospora sp. KC207; assembly: GCF_004348615.1. Taxonomy (NCBI): domain Bacteria; kingdom Bacillati; phylum Actinomycetota; class Actinomycetes; order Micromonosporales; family Micromonosporaceae; genus Micromonospora; species Micromonospora sp. KC207. Next base: position 2,197 of record NZ_SMKJ01000007.1, on the reverse strand, counting down.
ATGACGCATTTGCGTGACCAGCCGTGATGGGAGCGTTTCCACAGCTAGCGCCCCTGATTGTTGATCAACTTCGATGATTTGACGCCTGACAAGCACCGATTCGACCCGTGGAGATCGCCCCGACGCTCGTTGATCGTCACTCTTCGTATTGTTACGAAAAGATAAATGTGACGTCGGTCTCTGTTGGTCGGGCATCTCCGTGCGGCAGAATCTTCCCCATCAGAGCGTGGGCGGCGGGTGCCGGGGAGGGCCCCGCCGCTCATTGCGTCTCCCCCCGGGTGTGCGGCCGGTGTGGCATTTTCGCGGCAGGCCCGACCCCGGCGTCACCTTAACCCTCGATAAGGCATGCTGGCCCGAACTCCGTCGCCGCCGTGAAGGGGACACCGATGCAGTTCGGCCGCTACTACGAGGAGTTCGAGGTCGGCGCGGTCTACCGGCACTGGCCGGGCAAAACCGTCACCGAGTACGACGACCACCTCTTCTGCCTGCTCACCATGAACCACCACCCCCTGCACCTCGACGCGCACTACGCCGAGTCGGCGAGCCAGTTCGGGCGCAACGTCGTGGTCGGCAACTACGTCTACTCCCTGCTGCTCGGCCTCTCCGTGCCCGACGTCAGCGGCAAGGCCATCGCGAACCTTGAGGTCGAGTCGCTGCGGCACGTCGCACCGACCTTCCACGGCGACACCATCTACGGCGAGACCACCGTCCTGGACAAGCGCGAGTCCGAGTCGAAGCCGGACCGGGGCGTCGTGTCGGTGGAGACCCGCGGCTACAAGCAGGACGGCACCATGGTCTGCGTCTTCCGCCGCCGGGTGATGGTCCCCAAGCGGGCGTACGCGGCCACGACCGTCGCAGCGGGCGTCGACCCGGAGCGGCCGAGCTTCCCCGAGCCGCGCTGACTCCTTCCGTACGCCGTCACGTCCTTTCCGGCGCCGTTGCGGCGAAGGGGCCCGGCGTGCCGGACGGGGCCATATGCTGGCGCCGGAGGTCCCCATGAGCCACTCCGTCGCCGGAGAGCCGCCCTCTGCCGGCCGCCGCGCCGTACCGTTGACCACCGCCGTCTACTCCGCCGCCGAGTGGGACCTGCTGACCGGCCTCCCCGGCCGGGTGCTCGTGGCCGCCGCCGCGCCCGCCCCTGGCGACCCGCCCCGGGGCGTCGCCGCCGGGCTGGCCGGTCTGGACGCCGTGGCCGCCGGTCGCGCCTCCGACAGCGACCTGGTCCGCGCCGTGGTCGCCGCCATCTACGCGCGGCACGACGGGACGGCCGCACCGGCCGACCGGCTCACCGACCCGGTCGACCTGCTGGCCGCCTGCCGGGCCGCGGTCCGGCTGCTGCGCCAGCGGGCCGACCCCGCCGACTCGGCCGCGTACCGGCAGTGGGTGCAGTCGGTGGCGGCCCGGGTCCGCCGGGCTACCGCCGGGGCCCCGGCGGGCATGGCCGCCACTCCGGCCGACCTGCGCTTCCTGGACCGGCTCGGCGGCGCCCTCGACCTGGGCTGACCCCGCCCGATCAGGCGCCCCGGCCCGCCGCGCCCGGCGGGCCGGGGTGTCCGTACGCTCTGCAGACCGTGACCGGTGACCAGCTCGAAGTCGGCGTGGGACCGTGGGTCGGCGACCCCCCGGACGATCCGCGCTACGACCCGGAGTTGCTCGCCGGAGGCGACCGGCGCAACGTCGTGGACCGCTACCGGTACTGGCGGCGCGAGGCCGTGGTGGCCGACCTCGACCGACGCCGGCACGACTTCCACGTGGCGATCGAGAACTGGCAGCACGACCTCAACATCGGCACCGTGGTCCGCAACGCCAACGCCTTCCTCGCCGCCGAGGTGCACATCGTCGGGCGGCGACGGTGGAACCGGCGGGGTGCCATGGTGACCGACCGGTACCAGCACGTCCGGCACCACGAGACGATCGAGGAGTTCGCTGCTTGGGTGGCGGGCCGGAACCTGCCGGTGGTGGGCATCGACAACCTGCCCGGCTCCCGCCCGCTGGAGACGACGAGCCTGCCGCGCCGCTGCGCGCTGCTCTTCGGCCAGGAGGGTCCGGGGCTGTCCGACGTCGCGCGGGCGGCCTGCGACCAGCTCTTCTCCATCGCCCAGTACGGCTCCACCCGGTCGATCAACGCCGGGGTGGCCAGCGGGATCGCCATGCACGCCTGGATCCGCGCCCACGCCGGCCCGCCGCCCGCCTGACC
>NZ_SMKJ01000079.1:0-24107 GCF_004348615.1 Micromonospora sp. KC207 | reverse complement strand
TGGCTGGTCCGGGAGGGATCCGGGAGGGGGCAGGCGCGGCCGCGAGCGCGGCCGTTGCGGGCGCAGCCGGGGCAGCGGGCGTGGGCTGCAGCAGCCTGGCCAGGCTGTGCACGGAGGGTGCCTCAAACAGCGCCACGGCCGGTAGCCGCGTGCCGAACTCGCGGGCAACAGTCGTAAGCATCTGCAGTCCCAGCAGCGAGTTGCCCCCGAGGTCGAAGAAGTGATCCTGCGCGCCGACCTGCTGCAGGCCCAACTGCTCGGCCCAGATCGCGGCGAGGCGGGCCTCAGCGCCCGGCGCGGGCGGCACGTACGGCTGCGCCAGGTCGGGACGGGGGAAGCGGACGACGGCGGCGGTCGCGCGGGCAGGCGCGGGCAGGCGGCTGGCCAGCCGCAGCGCCGGATCCGTGGCGGTCGCCATCAGCATCGGGTACGCAGACGCCAGCGCGCGGTCGAGGGCGGCGGTGCTCTGTTCGACCGTCATCGCGTACGCGACGAACGCGGTGCCCCGCCCGCCGGACAGGCGCGCGGCGGTCGGGGCCCAGGTGTCCCACTGCACGGCCTGCCAGCGCGTCGCGCCCGGCGTGGCGGCGGTCGCAGCCGCCAGCGCCGACATCGCGGCGTTCGCGGCGGCGTACGCGGCGAACCCGATGCCGCCGAGCACCGCAGCGACCGACGAGAACAGCAGGCAGAAGTCGGGCGACTGCGCGGGCGGCAGCTCGGCCAGCACGTCGCGCAGCGTCCGCGCCCCGCCGAGCTTGGGCGCGAAGTGCCGGACGATGTCGGCCTCGCCCAGGTCGCGCAGCGCGACGAAGCCGTCGATGCCGGTGTCGCCGGCCGCGTGCACGATCCCGTCGACCCGGCCGTACCGGCGGGTGAGGTCGGCGACCATCTCGCGCATGCGCACCGGGTCGGTGACGTCGGCGACCGCGATCTCTACGGCGGCCCCGGCCCCGGTCACGGCGCGCAGCGCCGGCGGCATCGTGTCCCGACCGCCGCGGGTGGTGAGGACGATCCGTGCCGCGCCGCGCTCAGCCAGGAACGCGGCAAGGATCGGGCCGACGTCGCCGAGCCCGCCGGTGACCAGGTACGTCCCGCCCGTACGGATCGCCGACAGGGCCGCCACCGGAGGCGGCGCCGGCGTGTACCGGGCGACCAGCCGCGCCCCGTCGCGTAGGGCGACCGCAGGTTCATGCGCCGGGCGGCGGATCTCCTCCAGCAGTGCCGCCACCACGCTCTCGGCCGAGCCGCCGAGGTCCACCGCACGGCAGAGTAGACCCGGGTACTCCTGGCTTGCGACCAGGCACACCGGCGCGATCGCCGCCTGGTCGGGGTCGGGCACGTCACCGGGCGCCGCCGCGCCCGCCCTGCGGGTGACGGCGATCAGCCTCGGCCCATCCAGGGTGGACTCGCCCAGCGCGCGAGCCAGCGCGGCGACACTCGCGAAGCCGAGCAGCGCAGCCCGGTCGGGGTAAGCCATCGCGTCGAGCGCCCACAGGTGTACCGCCAGCACCGGCCGGTCGCCGGTCCGCTGCTGCGCCCAGCTGACCAGGTCGGCATGGTGGTCGGGGCATGCCGGATCGACAACGCAGCCGTCCTCGGCCAGGCGCGCTTGGCGGCCGGGACGCACGACGGTCACCGCCGCGCCCAGCTCCGTCAGCCCAGCCGCGAGGTCCGGGCCCACCGGGTCGTCCCCGGCGAGCAGCAACACGTACGGCGTGACCGGCCACGCCTCGGGCTCCGGCGACCGCACCGGCGCCCAGGCCGGCACGTTCAAAAAGCCGGTCTCGGCCGAGATCTCCTCGGCGGCGGACGCGGCGGGCAGCAGCGTGGCCGGGCCGGGCGACGGCACCGTAGCAGGCGGGTCGATCCAGTATCGGCGGCGGTCCAGCGGGTGGCCGGGCAGGTCGACCTTGCGCAGCGGGCGCTCCTGCCGCAGCCGCGCCCAGTCCACCGGCACGCCCGCCAGCCACACCCCTCCGATCAGGGCATACGCGGCCTGCTGCGCGTCGGCCGGGCCGCCGTTCAGGCACAGGCGCAGCCCGGCGTGCCCGCCGGGGCCGCCGATCCGCTCCAGCAACCGCCCGTCGGCGCCGAGTTCGAGCAGTACTGCCTCCTCGTCGCCGACCGGCACGGCGGCGTCCAGGTCCACGGCGGTCAGCAGGTGCGCCCACACCTGAGGATCGCGGGCGGCGGCGTCGTCCAGCGGCTGCCCGGTGAGCGGGGACCGGACCGGGATCGCGGGCGCGGTGAACGTGACGTGCGACCGCAGCCAGGCGGCCAGCGCCGCAGGATCGGTCCCGTCGGCGGCGGCCAGCCCCGCAGGTGCGGTCCCGTCGGCGGCGGCCAGCGCGGCCGCGAGCGCGTCAGGCAGGGTCAGCACGCCAGCCAGGCAGGCGGCCGCGGCGGCCCCGGGGCCGTGTCCGAGCACCGCGGCCGCGTCCACACCGTGGTCACGCAGCCAGCAGCCCAGCCCGTACGCGACAGCGAACGCGGCCACGGGCGGCGGGCTCACCGCCAGGTCCGGCACCGCCGCCCAGGCCAGGCAGGCATCGATAGCCTCGCGGAAGACCGGCTCGGTGGCATACAGTCGCCGCGCCCAGCCCAGGTCGGCGTGCCGGCCCGGGGCCAGCAGCCACAGCGGGCGGTCGGTACGCGACTCTTGCCGCGCGGCCACGTCCTGCTCCGACCGCAGCGCTGCCGCGGCCGACGCGGTGTCGACGGCGACGAGAAAGCGCCGGTGCTCGCAGACCGACCGGCCGACCTGCAGCGTGTACGCGGCGTCGGCGAGTAGTCCGGGGGTGGTGTCGCCGTTCAGCCGCCGGGCCAGCCGCCGGGTGAGCTGATCGGCGGCCGAGGCGGTGCGCCCCGACCACACCAGCAGCTCCACGCCGGTGCCGCCGGTCGTCGCGCGGACCGTCGCCGGCGCCTCCTCCAGCACCACGTGTGCGTTGGTGCCACCGATGCCGAAGGCGCTCACCCCGGCCCGGCGCGGCAGCGCATTCCGGGACCAGTCCCTCAGCCCGGTGACGACCTCCAGGCTCGCGCCGCCCAGGCGCAGCTGGCGGTTGGGCGTACGGAAGTTCAGCGTGGCGGACAACTGCTCGTGATGCAGGCTCAGCGCCGCCTTGATCAGGCCGGTGGCGCCGGCGGCCCGGTCGAGATGGCCGACGTTGGTCTTCACGGACCCGACCAGGCAGGACTGCCCGTCGAACACCTTCTGCAGCGCGGCCAGCTCGGCGGCGTCGCCAAGCGCCGTGCCGGTGCCGTGGGCCTCGATGTAGTCGATGTCGCCTGGTTCGAGACCGGCGCTGGCCAGCGCCTCTGCCACCACGGCGGCCTGGCCTCCGACGCCGGGGGCGGTGAAGCCGACCTTACGCCCGGCGTCGTTGTTGACCGCCCAGCCACGGATGACGGCGTACACCCGGTCCCCGTCGCGCAGCGCGTCCGCCAAGCGGCGCAGCGCCACCACCGCGACGCCGCTACCGACCGGCGTGCCCAGGGCGGACTCGTCGAAGGCGGCGCACCCGCCGTCGGGCGACGTCATCCCGCCCTCCTGATACAGGTAGCCGACCCGGTGCGGCACCTGGACCGAGACACCGCCGGCCAGGGCCAGGTCGCACTCACCGGCGGCCAGGCTGGTGGCGGCGGTCGCGACGGCGACCAGCGATGTCGAGCAGTAGCTCTGCACCGCCATCGACGGCCCGGCCAGGCCCAGGATGTGCGAGACCCGGGTGGTGAGCGAGTCCTTCTCGTTGGCTAGCCCGATCGCCATCTCCCCGGTCGAGGCGACCAGCGCCTCGTTGGGCAGCAGGTTGTTGGTGAGGTACGTGCTCCACGCCGCGCCGCCGAAGACTCCGATCAGCCCATCGAAGCGGGCGGGATCGCAGCCCGCATCCTCCAGCGCGGTCCACGAGCATTCCAGAAACAGCCGGTGCTGCGGATCGAGCAGCTGGGCCTCCTTGGCCGACAACCCGAAGAACGCCGGGTCGAACAGATCGACCCCGTCGAGCACCGCGCCTGCCCGGACGTACGCCGGGTCGGCCAGCAGCTGCTCGGACACCCCCGCCGCGCGAAGCTCGTCGTCGGTGAACCGGGTGATGCCACTGCGGCCATCGCGCAGCAGCATCCACAGCTGCCGGGTGTCGGCTGCACCGGGGAACCGGCCCGCCATCCCGACGATCGCGATGTCGGTCCCGGACAGCTCGGTGGTGGTCTCGTCGGTCACGTCGCCGGTCCTCGCCTTCGCCCACTGCCGTTGCCCGTCCGCGCCTGCCGCCTGCGCCGGCCCCGCTCCCCAACCGCGGCGGGCTCAGCCTCGGCGGGCTCACCGCCTAGGTATGCCACGAGCGCGGCCACGGTGGGGTGTTCGAACAGCGCCGCGGGCGGCACGCTCACCTGCAGCTGCTCCTCCAGCGCACGGACGATGCTCATACCCACCAGTGAGTTGCCGCCGAGGTCGAAGAACGGGTCGTGCACGCCGATCTGTTCGATGCCGAGGAATGTGCCCCACACCCGTGCGACCTGCCGCTCCAGCGGGCTTCGCGGGGCGACGTACGCCTGGCGCAACACCGGCCGGGGGTAGCCGCCGGCCCCCTGGGTGGGAGCGCCCTCGGGCGGCGCCGGTGCGCGCAGCTGCACCCAGCGCGTGGTGAGCAGGTCCAGCGGCTCGCCGACCACCATCACGGTGGACCGGCCCTCGGCGGGCAACGCTGCCGCGCGGGCACTGCCGGCGGACTCGTCGATGCCGTGCCGGTCGCGGTAGTCGCGTACGGCCCGGGCGAGCTGCGGCGAGTGCGCGAGCGCGGCCGACTGCCAGACGTCGTGTCGCCACGGCCCCCACAGCACGGAGCAGACGCGGGTCCCCGCAGGGTCGTCGACCGCGGCGGCGAAGGCGTCGAGCACCGCGTTGGCCGCCCCGTAGTCGCTCTCGCCCGGCCCGCCGACCTCGCCGACCACGGAGGCGTAGCAGAGCAGAAGCTCCAGCTGCTCGTCCGCGGCGGCGTGCGGACCCACCAGTTCCAGCAGCGGGCCGAGCGCGGCGACCTTGGGGGCGAGTACGGCGCGGGCCTGCGCCGGGGACTTGTGCTGCACGAGCCCGCCGCCGGGCACGCCGGCCGCGTGGACGACGCCGTGCAGGGCCCCGAAGTGCCGCCGCACCTGCGCGATCGCCGCCCGCAACTGCGCCGGGTTGCCGGCGTCGGCGCTCACCTGCAGCACCTGCGCGCCGAGCGCGGTCAGCTCGGCCACGCCGCGCGCGGTCTCCGCGAGCCGGTCGTCGCGGGCCGGGGGCGCGTCCTGCGGCAGCGGGCCCCGGCCCAGCAGCGCCAGGTACCGCACCCCGCCGGTGGCCAGCTCCCGGGCCAGCGCCAACCCGAGCCCGCGAGTGCCGCCGGTGATGAGGTAGACCCCGTCCGGCCGCCAGGCCGCCCGCGCGTCGGGGTGGGCCCCGGAGCCGGTCTCGGGCCGCCAGGCCCGCGTCCACCGGCGTCCACGCCGCCAGGCGGTTAGCGCCCCAGGACCGGTGGGTTGGCCGCCCCGGTCGAGTCGCCGCAGTTCGGCGTGCACCTCGGCGGCGCGGTCGGCGGCGGAGCCGGCCGGTTCGAGGTCCAGACCCGACCAGCGGGCCCCCGGGTACTCGTGGCCGAGGCTGCGCCCGAACCCGTGCACCACGGCCCGCTCAGGCGCGGACGCGTCCCCGCCGATGACCTCGGCGCAGCCCGCCGAGACCGTCAGCAGGCGCAGGTCGGATCCGCGCACCTGACTGCCGAAGGCCTGGATGAGCAACAGCAGGCTGTCGAAGCCGTGGCGCAGCGCGCCATCGAGCGTCGCGTCGAAACCGCCGCCGACACCGCCCAGCAGCGCCCGTGTGATCAGGCTCCACAGGTGGACCACGGTCAGCGGACCCGGGCCGAGCTCGGCAACCAACCGGCTGTGGTGCTCGCCGTCGCCGGGGTCGACTGTGCACCGGTCACCCTCCCGCCGGTAGCCCGCGCCCGGCGCCGCCTCCAGCACGGTGGCGCCCTCGGCGCGCAGCTGCATCGCCAGCTGCGCGCCGATCCCCTCCGCATCGGCCAGGATCAGGTAGCGCCCGCCGGCGGTGAGGCTGCCCGGGGCGGGCCGGACGTCGTCGCGGATCCACTCGGAAACGTAGGTGAGCAGCGCCGACGGCGCAGCGGGAGCGGGGGCGGGGACGGCGTGCGCGACCGGTTCGGGCCAGTAGCGCGAGCGCTGGAACGGGTAGGTCGGCAGGCTCACGATCCGGCCGGTACCGCCGTGTCCGGGCTCGCCCGCGCCGCGCTCCCAGAGGTCGCCGAGGGCACGCAGCAGCGTCTCCCGCTCGCCCGCGAGGTCGGGCCGGGCGCGGAGCTCCTCGGGCGAGCGGAGCACGGTCACCACGGCGGTGTCGTGCCCGATGACGCCGTTCTGCCGCAGCAGGGTTCCCAGCGTGGCACCGGGACCCACCTCGACCAGGACATCGGCTTGCCTGGCCAGCTCGGCCGCGCCCTGCGCGTAGCGCACCGGCCGGCACAGGTGATCGGCCCAGTACCGCGGACTGGTCGCCTCGGCGTCCGTCAACCAGGTGCCTGTGGTGTTGGAGACGATCGGAACGCTGGGCGCCGAGCGCGCGACGCCGGCGATCACCTGGGCCAGATCCGCGCGGACGGGATCGAGCAGCGGCGAGTGGAACGCGTGGTCGCTCCGCATGCGCACGGCGGCCAGCCTTCGTTCGGCCAGCCGCCGCGCGGCCGTCGCGACCGCGGCGACGGTGCCGGACAGCACCGTCATGGCGGGTCCGTTGAGAGCCGCGACCGCCAGCTGCCCGGCCGCGCCGTCGAGCACGTCGTCGAGGTCGTCCGGGGCGGCGGCGACAGCGAGCATGGCCCCGGGTGGCACGGACTCGATGAGCCGGGCCCGCCGCACCACCACGCGCAGCGCGTCCTCCAGCGTGAACACGCCGGCGAGGCAGGCGGCCGCGTACTCGCCGAGGCTGTAGCCGAGCAACGCGGACGGACGGACACCACGGCCGTCGAGCAGGGCGGCCAGGGCCAGCTCGACGGTGAGCACGTACGGGTGGGACAGGCTGGCGCGCGACAGCGGGTCGGCGTCCGGGGCGGACGCCAACCGGGCCGCCGCCAGTGCGGCGAAGGCGTCCCCGGCGACCGGGGCCGGATCGGCGAACAGGAACGGGGCGAGATCGACACCCTCGCCAGCGAGCACATCCAGGCACCGGTCCACGACTGCGGCAAAGGCTGGCTCGGTCGCGTACAGCTGCCGACCCATGCCCTGGTGCTGGTCGCCGACGCCGGGCAGCAGGTATGCCACGCGCGGGCGGTGGCCGGCGTGGCGCAGCAGGTGCCCGGGGGTGAAGGGCGCGGCGGACAGCTGGGCGAGGGCGTCGGCGGCGTCGGCAGCCACCAGCGCGCGGCGGGCCAGCAGGCGGGAGCGCCCCTGGTCCAGGGTGCGGGCGACATCGGTAAGGTCGGGCGCGGGCGCCTCGCCCAGGCGCCGTGCCAGGTTGGCGGCCTGCGCAGCCAGCGCGTCGGGGCCGGCCGCCGACAGCATCAGCAGGGTTGCCTGCGATGCGTCGTGGGCCACTGGTTGCGCTGCGGTGATCTGCCGCAGCGGGGCCTGGAGCACGCAGTGGGCGTTGGTACCGGACCAGCCGAACGAGCTGACCCCGGCGACCGTCGCCGTGGTGGCCGGCGATAGTTCCAGCCGCCCCGGCACCGGACGGACCGGTCCGTCCGGGTCTACTGCCCCGTTCGGCGTGGCCAGGTGCAGATTCGGCGGAAGCTCCCCGTGCTCCAGGGCGAGCACCGTCTTGATCAGACCGGCCATGCCCGCGGCCGCCAGCAAATGGCCGACCTGGGTCTTGACCGCCCCGACCCAGAGCGGCGCACGGCGCGAGGCCGTGCCGTACACCTCCCGCAGCGCGGTCAGCTCGATCTCGTCGCCGAGTTCGGTGCCGGAGCCGTGCGCCTCGACGAAGGCGACGTCCTGCGGACGAACCCCGGCGTCGGCCAGGGCGTCGCGGATAACGGCGGTCTGCGCCGCCATGTTCGGGGCGGTCAGCCCGTTGCTGCGGCCGTCGGAGTTGACGGCGGAGCCCAGCAGCAGGCCGCGGATGCGGTGGCCGTGGCGGACGGCGTCGGACATCCGCTCGAGGATCACCGCGCCACCGCCCTCGCCCATGGCGAAGCCGTCGGCATCGGCGTCGAAGGTCTTGCAGCGGCCGTCGCGGGCCAGCATCGACATCGCGCAGCCCTGCACGAACGCATCCGGATGCAGAATGAGGGAGGCCGCCGTGGCGATCACCAGGTCGGTCTCGCCGCGGCGCAGGCTCTGCACACCGAGGTGCAGCGCGACCAGTGACGACGAGCAGGCCGTGTCCACGGTGACGACCGGGCCGCGCAGATCCAAGCGGTGAGCTATGCGCCCGGCGGCGACGCTGGGCGCTCCGCCGAGTGCGGCATACGGGTCGGCGAGCAGGTCGGCGCCCTGCAGGTCCCGCTGCAGCCGGGTGTACTGGCCGGAGTCCATGAGGCCGGCGAACACCCCGGCCCGACGGCCGGCCAGGCTGTCGGGCGCCAGCCCGGCGTTCTCCAGCGCTTCCCACGCCAGCTCCATCAGCAGCCGATGCTGGGGGTCGGTACGTAGCGCCTCCTGCGGTGACAGACCGAACAGCGCGGCGTCGAACCCGGCGACATCGGCCAGGAACGCGGCGTGCCGGGTGTACGAGTAGCGGCCGGAGCTGGGCCGGTCGGGGTCGAACACGGGCGGCTCGTGCCAGCGTGCGTCCGGGATTTCGGTGACGGCGTGCACGCCCTTGACCAGGTTGTCCCAGTACGCCTCCGGCGTGTCCGCGTCGCCGGGGAACCGGCAGGCCAGCCCTACGATGACGACGGGGTCGTGCGACTGTGCGGTGCTGGAGGGTTCGGGCGCGGCGGCTGTCGCCGGGTCGCTGGACACGCCCGCGGCCAGCGCTGCCGGGCTGGGCCAACGGTAGGCCAGGGCGGGGTCGATCGGGGCACCGATCCGGTCCTCGAGCTCGGCGAGCAGACCGACGAGCTCCACCGAGGCGAGCCCCTGGCCGGTGAAGGTATCGGTGGGGTCGATATCGCGAGCATCACGGCCGGTAAGGTCGGCCAGCCGGCCAACGATCCACCGCGCGATCTCGCCGGAATCAGGCACCGACTGTCCCTTCGTCACACCGGACCGAATCGCTATCGGGCAGGGCTTCCGACAGGCTGCGACCGAGAGTAGACAGCCGCCCTTTCACTTCGTTTTCAAATCCCTTTCACCTCGCTTTCTGAGCCATCGCTGAGCAGCGAAGATCCCCTCCGAGAGAGGGCTCGACACCCTCGGCCGGCACCGTCTGGGACTGGATAACGCACTCCACGAAGCGTGACTGTCAGGTGGTCGCTGGACCAAGGTCGTCCATCCGAGTTGTTGGTATTTACCCGCATCCCGCAACCGCACGCGCCGGGGTCAGTTCCACACAATCACTGATGATCTACAGCGGCCGCCCTCGTTCACACACCACACCAAGCCCCAGCTCAGCGAAGGTCAACATCTCCGGCTGGCGTACTAGACCACGCTCGTTCCACATCGAGCCGATACCACTCGAACGCCCAGCTCAACCGCCACTCAACCGACTGGGCAACAGCCCTGCGGAGATCACTTTCACCCCGCTGGCCGTGTTCACGGCTGACTGGCTTGAACTGGCAGGCATCGATGCACATCGGCGCTCAAAGCGCAAGCCTTGCCTGGGCAAGAGTGATCCCGTAGGTTCCCTGGGTAAAAGATCCAGAACATTTATGTATTGTCCAGGACCGATACGGGGGTTCTGCGGATGAAGATCTCGCTGCTTGGCCCATTAGAGGTGTCGAATGACGCTGGCAGCATGATCACGCCAACTGCCCTTAGGCAACGGTTGCTGCTCACTCGCCTATGCGTCGACGCGGGACGCCTCGTCTCGACTGATCAACTTCTGAGCGCCCTGTGGCCCGACGAGCAACCTCGCGATTCGTGCACGGCACTCCACGTCAATATCTCCAGGTTACGGAAATATCTGGCGAACACAGGTGCCGATCCTGGCACTGTGGTCACGGCGCCGGGTGGGTACGCAATCAATCTTGAACGCCACCAGCTGGACGTCCACGACTTTCGCGACCTAGTCGCCCAGGCGAGGAAAAGCGACCGAGAACGTCGTATGGAGTCCGCGATCAGGCAGCTCCGGCAAGCCCTGTCATTGTGGCGCGGCGACCCGTTTCGCGATCTACGGAAGTCGGTGACCCTTGCCTGCGCTGCGACGGCATTCGAGGAGGAACGGAACGCCGTTCACGAGAGACTGATCCAACTTGAGCTGAGCCTGGGGCGCCACCACCAGATTATTGGCGAACTGCACGAACTGACCGTCAGGCATCCAACATGGGAAACGGTGCACGCGCAGCTGATGATCGCACTTTATCGAGGTGGAAGGACAGCCGAGTCACTCACCGTCTACGAGGCGATTCGTCGGCGCCTGGTCGCAGATTTCGGCATCGAGCCGTCGGGTGCCCTCAAGAGGATCCACCTCGCTGTTTTGCGGCAGGACAACCAGCTTGAGCACCCCGGATTCGCCTGTTGCGGCAATATATGAGAGCGGAGGCGGTTGGTTGTACAACGCGTTAGATCCACCAGGCCGCGGCGACCACACCTCCGACAACCAGGCACCCAGGGAATGAAGTGCAATCTGCGCACCCGCAGGAATGCGGCGGTCCGCGCAACAGGCCGCTAGCGGGCGTAGCGAAACCAGATCTCAGAGTTCAGGCATGCGATCGCTTTACGCGCCTCGGGAGCCCAATATGAACACGGTGAGCTTTGCATTTGAGGGAACGATATCAACCAGTTGCCAGAAGGGCGCGGACTCGGTGTCCGGTTTGGTGAACGAGCGAAGCCCGAGGTGTATATGCTAGAAGCTGACGCTCTGGTCAAACACTATGGTCAGGTCACGGCGCTCGACGGATTCTCCCTCCACGTTGGTTCTGGGCAGATCGTCGGCCTTGTAGGGCACAATGGCGCAGGCAAGACAACGTTCGCTAACGTCGTCTCAGGTCTCGTTAAACCCAACTCCGGCAGCGCGCGAATCGATGGGAAGGAGCCCAAAAAAGCCCTACGACAGCTTGGCGTAGCACCCCAACAGATTGCCCTCTATCCGACAGCGACCGCTTATGAGACGCTTCGGCTCTTCGGGGCTCTCCACGGGCTGCGTCGGCGCCATCTCGTCGACGCGATTGATGAGGTGACCGCCGCCTTGCGGCTGGACAACTTCCTGCACCGAAGAGTCGGCATTCTTTCCGGTGGCCAGCAGCGCCGCGCCCAGGCAGCTGTCGCAATGTTGCACCGTCCGCAGGTGCTTCTCATGGACGAGCCGACGGCTGGGGTGGATCCGGAGACGAGGCAGGCACTTCTCCAGGCGCTGCGGGGTCGGGCCTCCGCAGGAGCGGCCATCGTCTACACCACTCATTACCTCCCGGAGCTGATAGAGCTCGGGGCGGACATTGCTGTGGCGCGAAACGGGCAGGTGATAGCGCAGGGCACGACCCAGGAGTTGCTTAGCGACCTTCCCGGCAATATAAGGATCGACTTCGACGACGAGACTCTTGAGGTGTCCACAACGGATGCCGCTGGCACGCTTGCGGAACTGTTACGCACGACCAAGAAGTCGCTACGCCGGGTGGATATACGCCAGCCGTCACTTGACGACTTGTACAAGGAGCTTGCGCATGATCGGTGACATGGCGTTTCGATCCATGGCTCTGATTCGCCACAACGTGTTGCTGAGAAGCCGCGACCTCGGTCAACTTGTGAGCTATCTGGTCATGCCAATGATCTTGATGCTCGTTTTCAAGCCACTCTTTGTGGCGGCGTTGCCGAACGGCGAGAGCCACGCCGTAATCGGGCTACTTGTCATGTTCTCCGTATTGTCGATTTCGGTCGTCGCCTCGTCACTGCTCAGTGAGCGGACTTGGCGGACATGGGACCGACTGAGGGTTACCCCGTCCTCGACGTTCGAACTCCTTCTAGGTAAGTCCGTTCCCATCCTGCTGATTCTTGTCTTGCAGCAGGCACTACTACTGCTATATGGGTCGCAGGTCATCGGAATGGAGATCAATGGCTCCATTGGCTTATTCATACTAGCCGTTCTTGTGTGGGGTCTCGTTCTGCTCGCCATTGGGTCGGCGCTGGCCAGCATCGTTCGAAGCCACGGCGAACTCAGCGCGGTAAGTGATATCGGTGCTCTCGCCGTCAGCGCTCTGGGGGGGTCTTTTGCACCCGTGGAGATGATGCCTCGCTGGGCGCAGGCGATAGCGCCATTCTCCCCGGGTTACTGGGCGATCTCCATGCTCAAGGGCTCGGTTCGGGGAGACGTCGCAGTCACCTTGCAGGGAGCCGGAATCTTGGCGGTCGTCGGCCTTCTGGCCGGCACGTTCGCCTGTATACGACTTAGCCGGGAACTCAGCGACCTGAGATCGTGACCAGGTTTCTTCCCATCCGACCAAGTGCCGTGAATCCGTGGTGGGCTCACCTGCCTCGCCGTCCGGCGAGGTATCCTGCGCTATCCGGCACAGGCAGGGATGTCGACAGTCGAGGTGCCGGTACGCCGGCAGGTAGTGTGAGGTTTAGAGAGTGACGAATGTAGCTGTCGAACGCCAATCGTATCCGCTGGACTTCTTCGGCGACCGGTCTGTCACGACCCATCTCAGCTGGGGACAGCAGTGGGTCTGGAACGGGTTGTCAAACCCTAACATAGCTGATACCCGCTACATGTGCGTCGACATCGTGCTGCCGATCGCCAAAGAGATCGGGATGCGACCGGACCGCGCCGCAAGGGCGGTGGGCGCTCTGGTCAACCGCTTCGAGGCAACGCGAACGGTCTTCGTCGAAGACGGAGGCGCCACATTCGGCCTGCGGCAGCAGGTGCTCACGTCCGGCACCGTACCCATGGAACTGTGGACAGTCCCCCGGTTCGACCTGGACGCATTCAAGCTGCTCTCTAGCGAGATGTCCCAGATCAATTTCGCTATGCAGGATCTGCCGCTCTGCGCTGTGATCCTCGCCGAGAATGAGACGGTACGACTGGTGGCGTTGCGGATGAGCCACATGGTGGCAGACATGTGGTCCGCCGCGCTTCTGCGCACCGAACTGCGGTACGCACTGGGGCTCGCCGATCCGAACGAACAGGTCCGGCGCGGCTCCCGCGACTGGCAGCCAGTCGACCAGGCGGAGTTCGAGGCCGGCAAGATGGGCGCACAGCTATGCGAACGCTCGCTCCATTTCTGGCGGAACCAGATGCACCGGTTCCCGGCGACGCTATTCTCACGTTCGAGCGTTCCTGCTGACCTGCCTCGCTTCTGCGAGGGCAAGGTGTCTTCGAGGGCAGCCTTCAGTGCCATCCACCTTCTGTCCCGTCGTTTTTCCCATCGGTACGGCAACTGCTCGCCTCCCGTAGTGCTGATGGCCGCCGTTATTGCGCTTATCGGCGCATGGTCCGGTACGGCAAGCGTCGGCCTGCCCGTCATGTTCAGCAATCGGCACATGCCGAGGTTGCAGGGCCTGGTCGGCCCACTAACCGAAATGGGTGCAGTGTGTGTGGACGTGGCTGGACATCGCTTTGAGGACATCGTGCGCTCCACCGCCCATGCCACCCTGGCCGCGCAACGCCACAGTCAGTACGACGTCGCGCGCTACAACGACCTGCAGGCCGAGGTGGCACGGGAGCGAGAGGGCTTCGAGGTGTCCAGCTATTTCAACGTCCGAGTACGCAGCGACACCCGTCCGGTAATGGAGGATGACGAACGAACCCATCGCGAGATCCTCGATCTGGCCGAGGAGACAAGCATCAGCTGGAACGAGGGCTTGGAAACCTACACCGTCAAACTGGCAGTAGTGGTGGAGCTGCGGGACGGCGCCGCGGACCTCACGCTCCGCGCCGACACCAGCGCCCTCCCTCGACGCGACGTGTCAGCCTTACTCGACAGCCTCGATCCGTTGCTGATCGCGGCGATCGAAGTAGAAGGGCTCGATCAAGCAGAACTGGAGAGGATCGTCGCCCGACCTCGGTGACTGGAAGCCCCAGAGACTCTCGTCCCAGTATCCGGACTCCGGAGCCAGTCACCCAAAGCAGCTCGACCACCTGGCTACAGCCAGTTGAGCCACTCGCCCGGTTCGGCGCAGGTGTGGGGTGTGCCGCGTGTCGCCGTCGTGGGCCGCGCCAATATCGACCTCACTGTGCGGGTTCCCGGGCCGCCGGTTCCTGGCCGCACGACGTTCGCGTCGTCGCCGGCGACGACAACTGCCGGCGGTAAGAGCCTCAACCAGGCCCTGGTCGCCAGCCGGGTGGGCGCGCACACCAGCCTGATCGGCAACGTCGGCGACGACCACCGGGGCGCCTTGCTGTACCGGGCCCTGACCGACGCGGCCGTTGACGTGTCCTGCTTCCACCTCGTGCCGTCGGCGTCGACCGGAATCGCGGTCATCGAGGTCGACCCTGACGGGGAGAACCGCATCATCCTCGCGCGTGCCCCGGACACCGAACTCACCGGCGAGCAGGTAAGCAGCAGACTCGCAGGGCTGCACGCCGTCCTGTCCAACGGACCACACCCAGGTCAACACGGAAAACTACGCAGTCCCCCTTCCTCCGGCCAATGGACCGGCCGGTTAGCGACGGAACCGGCTACGCCAACGACTCAGCCGGTGGAGACAGCGAGTTTGCCGAAGAAGGCGCGGATGTCGGCCGCGTGGGTCTGCGGCACCTCCATCGCCACGAAATGGTTACCGGGGTTGCTCTCCGGCCAGTGCACGATGGTGTTATCCCGCTCGGCCAGTCGCCGCATCAGGGTCGAGCCGCCCCCGTACACGCCGGACGGCACCCGCTTCTGCCCCTTCGGCCAGACGAAACTGCCGTCGCCGGCCACGGTCATGCGCTCGTACATCGGCCATGACGAGGTCCCTGCCGTGTCGGTGAACCAGTAGAGGCTCGCGTTGGTGAGGATGAGGTCCCGGTCGATTGCCTGTTCGGGAGTCGAGACCATGAAGGCGAATTCCTTGAACTTCTGGATCATCCAGGCCAGCAGCCCGACCGGGGAGTCGTTCCAGGCGTACGCGAAGGTTTGTGGCGCGGCCCGCAGCAGCGCGTGATGGTCCACGCCGCTCATCCACTGCTGCATCTGCTCCCACTCGGCTCGTTCCGCCGCAGTCATACCCGGCACATCGGCCTCGGTCGGGAAACCGAAACCACCGTCGATGTGTACGCCGACGACGTGCTCCGGATCCACCGCGGCCACCTCCGGAGCGATGTACGCACCCAGGTCGCCGCCCTGAATGCCGTACCGGTCGTAGCCGAGGCGGCGCATCAGCTCGGCCCACATCCGGGCCACCCGGTTGATCGTGAAGCCGGTCTCCGGTGGCGCCTGGGAGAAGCCGAAGCCCGGTACCGAGGGGACCACCACGTGGAATGCCTGCGCCGAGTCGGCGCCGTACTTGGCCGGCTCGGTCAGCGGCCCGATCACCTCCGTGAACTCCACGAACGAATTCGGCCACCCGTGCGTCAGGATCAGCGGCAGTGCGTCCGGCTCCGGCGAGCGAACGTGCAGAAAGTGCACGTCTAAGCCATCGATCTCGGTGTGGAACTGAGGGAACTCGTTCAACCGCGCCTCGTGAGCGCGCCAGTCGTACCCGTTCGCCCAGGAGTCGGCCAGCTCTCGCAGATAGTCCAGCGGCACGCCGCGGCTCCAGCCGTCACCGGGCAGTTGCCGCGTCCACCTGGTCCCGGCGAGCCGCGCCCGCAGGTCGTCGAGGTCGGCTTGCGGGATGTCGATCCGAAATGGCGTCATGCGAACCACGCTAACGGCCATGTAGGTCAGTATCTGTCACACATGACTGGCATCTTTGGTCCATGTCCTCTGACACCCCCGGTCGCCTGCTGACCCTGCTGTCTCTGTTGCAAACCCCGCGCGAATGGCCCGGCAGGGAACTGGCCGCCCGGCTGGGCATCAGCCTGCGCACGGTCCGCCGCGACGTAGAACGGCTGCGCGAGCTGGGCTACCCGGTCCAGGCCACGATGGGCGCCGTCGGCGGTTATCGGCTGGTCGCCGGCAAGGCCCTGCCGCCGTTGCTGCTGGACGACGAGGAGGCGGTGGCTATCACGGTGGGCTTGCGCACGGCGGCCCGGCACGCCGTGGCCGGCATCGACGAGGCATCGGTACGCGCGCTGACCAAGTTGGAGCAGGTTCTCCCCACGAGGCTGCGGCGCCAGGTAGGGGCACTCGGCGCCGCGACCGAGCCACTGCTGACCTGGGAGCGGCCCACCGTCGACCCGGAGCGGCTCACCGCGCTAGCCGCGGCCATCGCCCACCGGGAGCAGCTGTGCTTCACGTACCGCAAGCACGACGGCACGAAGAATGAGCGGCGGGTGGAACCACACCGGCTGGTGTCCTCCGGGCGGCGCTGGTATCTGGTCGGCTACGACACCGACCGCGACGACTGGCGGATCTTCCGGGTCGACCGCATCAGTGAGCAGCAGAGCATCGGGATGAGTAGCGCACGGCGAGAGCTGCCGGCGGCGGACGCGGCCGCGTATGTGACCGGCAAGCTACTCGAACGGACGCCGGTCTACCGGACGGTGGCCACCCTGCACGCGCCGGTCGAGCGGCTGGGCGGGCGGGTCGGCGACTCCCCGGGCGACCTACAGCCGATCAACGCGCGCAGTTGCCGGCTCAGCAGCCACACCGACACCCTGGAGTGGACTGCCTGGCGACTGCTCTCACTCGGCTGCGAGTTCGAGGTGCACGAGCCGCCGGAACTGGTGGCGCACCTGCGGGAGATAGCGGGGCGGGCCGAACGGGCCGCGACCCCACCGGCAACAACAGAAGGTGGCGCCTGGGCCGAAACGTAACGCACTACTTTCGGCTACTTGTTTCATTGCTCTAGGACCGCGGCCCGGCCAGGCTTCGGTCTAGACGTCCGGGCTGTCGCTCCCACATCGGCTGCCCACCTTGGTGTGGCTCTCGTTTGGCCTGCGCAGTCCCGGGCGTCGCTGCAGGGCAGGGAGAGGCTCAAGCAAGGTTTGCGCAGCTCGAAGTAGCGTTGCCCTCTTCGCTCGACGACCTGTCGGATCGAGCAAGGGAGGGGCCATATGAGCCCGTCGCAGCGTGTGGTCATCGGCTCGGATCAACACAAGCGCTCCGCCACCATCGAGGTGATGATCAGAGACGAGGCTGTCCTGGGCACTGGCCGTTTCAGCACCGACCGCGCCGGCTGCACGGCGACGGTCAGTATGCCAAGCAGTGGCCGGACCGGGTCTGGGCTGTCGAAGGCTGCCAGGGCATCGGCCGGCACATCGCCACTCGGCTGCTCGCCGAGGGCGAGCAGATCGTTGACGTCCCGCCGAAGCTGCCCGCGCGGGCGCGGGTGATCGCCACCGGTCAGGGCCGCATGACCGACGCCACCGACGCACACTCCATCGCACTCGTCGCCGCCCGGATGGCCGGGCTGCGTCCACTGGTCAACAAGCACTTGTCAGGTGGCTCAGTCGAGTGTCGTGCAGTTTGGCCTCCGGACAGCCAGCCGCCGCTGGCGTGGGAAGGCGTCGCGGCCTGTGGTCACCAGCAGGCCGTGGTGTAGGGCATGGGTTCTGGTCATTGGGTGAGGAGGTTTTCTACGCCGTAGTAACTCCACCAGGTAGGGCGGTGTCTGCGGAGACTGCCCCCGACGCGGGTCAGCAGCAGCCAGTTGCCGTTCTGGACCAGCGCCGCGTCCTCCTGCCGGGCAGCCAACACACGGGCCACGGCCTTCATCATGTTCGGGATCCCCTTGTCGACCACGTCGTCTGCCCGCATGGAGAAGTCGATATCGACGTACGTTTCCGGCTGCCACTCCCAGCGGGCGCCGTTGTCGTCCTCGGCATCGAAGTAGCCCTGGTTGCCCGAGTAGACGCTCAGCGCGTAGCCGCGCGTCTCGTAGAGCCGAGCACTCAACAGCCTCGGGTTGGTGCCGCTCGGCCTCGGCCTCTCGGCGGTGTCCGCCGCCACGAGATCAGCCACGTGTTCCAGGGGGAGGTCACCCGCCATGGTCAACCTGAACTCGACAGCCATCTCGCGCCTCTCCTCAGTCTCGACGTACGATCTGCACGATCGTGCCACTCGGCGTTACCGCGACGAGTTCCTTCAGCCTCTCGACCGGCCAGTTGTCGAACTGTGTCCGCAGGGCGGCGAGCTCTCCGTGCCAGTCGTGCAGGTTCAGCACGACACGTTGGGTCTGCTCCTTGTCGACCTTGGCGTGGACCTCGCTCCAGACACCCCGTACCGACTTGCCAAGAGTGGGCGAATAGCAATCGAACACATGACCCTCGATCAGGTAATCCGGGTCTTTGTTCGGACTGCCCGAGTCGCCGGTACGGAGCCGGGCATCGGCGATCTCCTGCCTGGTGGGGTTCTGGTGGACCCGGTAGCTCTTGGCAGCGACTATATCGGCGCATTCGTTCTCGAGCTCCAACGGACGCCGCCCTTCGTCGTCCAACCGGGGCGGAATTCTCGTCCTTGGACCGGTCGGCGACCCGCCCGGAACACCGGTTGGCTTCCTGGTCCAAGGCGTGCCGTGGTCGGGGTCAGCGACAGCTTCGTCGCCGGCAGAATGAGGTGTCGAAGGCGGATCACCGTGAACCAGAGGGGTAGGGCTGGCCGGTGGATGACGGCCAGCCCTCATCAGTTTCCCGACGTGCCCAACTGCCGCGCCTCGGCGATCGCCGCTTCGATGGACTGCCGGGCGCCGCCGGTGCCGGCGACGACCAGCACCAGGACCTGCTTGATGCTGTCCAGGGCCTGTAGCAGCGGCCCGGGCTGCCCACCCCGCAGGATCCCGGCGACGAGCTGCTGCGCCTCACCGACTCCGGTGATGACCCCGGCAGCCGTCTCACGAGCCTTGTCCACGGCGCTCTGCACAGGGGCCAGCCCGGCGATCGTCTCCTGCGGAGTGGCCTCGTTCGGTACCGCCGCGGTGGCCTTCGCCGCCTCACCGAGCGAACCGCCGAGCCCACCCAGACCGCCCTGGATACCTATGATCGCGCGCCGCACCCGCACCGCGCCCGCCGCCACCGCCGCGAAGCCAGCGCCCGCAGCCCGCAACGACACCTCCTGCGCCTGCCTGTCGGCCGCGGCCGCCAACCCCTGAGCGCGTTCGACCCCGGCCATCAACCCGCGAAGTTCACCGGCGATGTTCTCGATGTGCGACACGTAGCCGACATCCCCAATCGATGACAGTGAAGGTGCTCGACAGCTGAACCTACCGGGGTCTCTGCGGGGCCACCAGACACGACGGGGCCGGCGCCGCCGCGATGCGAGCAGTCGCGTTCGTCAGCCACAGTCGCGGCGACAGGGGCGGCGCGACGCTGGTCCGCCACATAGGTCAACGGCCCAGCGGATCGGCTTGCGGCGTTTGCCGAGCCGTCCGGCGATGTCGGAGATGGCGTGTTGGTCGTTGGGGATCTTCTCGGACATCACCACGGTGCCGTCGTCGTCGACGACGCACACGTGGTGGTGGGTCTTGCCGACGTCAACGCCGGCCCACAGGCTGCCCATCGGGCTTCACCTTCTCGGGTCGTTTGGTCAGGGGCGTGGACCCGCCGCGGTTCAGTAGCCACAACTTCGGAAAGGGCGATCGGTCGCAAGTTCCCATCCAGTGCTGATACAGCGGTCATCAGCGAGGGCCGGGGCGTCCTACTCCTACTGGCCATGACATCGGCAGCACACACCCAGACAGTCACCCGACCCTCCGGGTCCAACCCGGCAAACGACACAGTTCGATGTCTGGTTGCGGGTCCGAACGGGCTTCTGGAGGCTGCTGCCGTTGGCGTCGGCTGTCCGGGGCGGCCCCGGTAGGCCGCGGCCGCCTCACGGCCTTCCCGCACTGCGGCGACGGTTACCGGGCGGCGAAACCATACGTCAGGCGTCGAGGCCTGCGAGGTTGAGGCGTTCGAGCAGGCTGGGCTTGCGGGCGTGCACCGCCCGTAGCTCGGCCAGCCGGTTTCGGAACGATGTGCTGTCTCCGTCGCGTTCGCCGAGATCGCGCAGGTCGACGAGGAGTTGTACGGCGGTGTCGTACTCGCGGGGTTTCTTCGTGGCGATGAGTTCGTCGACCCGCTGCCATGCGGCGGGTTGGTCGACCGCGAGGGTGTCGAGGTGCCGTTGCCGGGCTGCTGCTGCGGACTGTTCCCGGCGAACCCGGTCGCGTTCGCGCTGCTCGGCGTCGCGGCGTTCCCGTTCGGCGCGCAGGTCCGCGGCGGTGGCGAGCAATTCCCCGGCGGTACGGGCGGCCGTCGGGTTGGACGCGTCGGTGGGGTGCGCGTCGCGGTGGCGGCGCAACAGTTGGCTGCGCAGGTGGCCGTCGCCGCCGGTGATCAGGTCGGCCAGGATGGCGTCCTTGTCCCGAGCGGGCAACCGGACGACCCAGGTGCGTAGTTGCGCAGCGGTCGGTTCGCCGGAGGCTGCGGGCGCCGACCCGGCCGCCGCAGCCGAAATCAGATCGGGGTCGATGCGCAGGAACTCGGCGACCGCCGTCAGGGGCGCGTCGAGGATGCCCAGCCCGGCCGGGACGGGCGGCTCCGGCTCGTCGTCGGCGACGCCCTCCGACTGTACGCAGCGCAGCCAGGCCAGGTACAGCAGGCGCAGGTCGCCGGCTGCGAGGCAT
The DNA here is from genome assembly GCF_004348615.1 of Micromonospora sp. KC207. Classification (NCBI taxonomy): domain Bacteria; kingdom Bacillati; phylum Actinomycetota; class Actinomycetes; order Micromonosporales; family Micromonosporaceae; genus Micromonospora; species Micromonospora sp. KC207. The sequence goes on along the minus strand of NZ_SMKJ01000079.1, from coordinate 3,380 downwards.
GCCCGGACCGGGATGATGGAGGTGAGCAGACCGTGGCCGTCGAGGTCCCACTCGTCGGCGCCGTCCTCATCCTCGCTGTGAAGGTCGATGATGACGTGCTTGCCGGTGGTCCAGGCGGACGCGCTGTCACCCTGGCAGTACTGGGCGACGGTGGCGGGGTCGAGCACGTGTTTCGGTAGCCGCAGCATGAGCCGGCGCGTGCCCCAGTTCGCCAGGTACAGGTGCGCGTCGAAGTACCGCTGCATCAGCTTGCGCGGGTCGCCCTTGAAGTCGCCCCACTGGTAGGTGTTCACGAAGCTGGTGGCGGTGATGTCGGCGCGGGTGGACAACGACCGCAGCTCGGCCTGGTCGCGGGAGGTGAGGGGCCGGTCGACGGCGGTGAATTCGTAGTACTGGTACTCGCTCACCGTGACCTACCTCCCGGCCCAGTGCCGGTATGCGTCAATCCACGCGGCGCCCTCGGGTGCTGGACTGGGTAGCCGCAGGTCGAGTAGGTCGATCCTCTGTCGGTGGCGGCCTCTGGCGCAGACCGCGACGATGCTGTCCGCGGTCAGGTCGATCTTCCGCACGGTGGCCTCGACGCCGAGGACGGTGGTGGTGAACGGCACCGCCAGATGTTCCTCGATCATGGTGAACAGGCCGGTGAGCTGCTCGTCGTCGCCGTATGCGTCGACCGTGGCTTCCTCAATCATCGCCTCCAGCGCGGCGTTGCCTTTCGATGCCATTGGCGGAGGATATCGGACCGGTGGCGGGGTGTGCGGAGCCTGATGCGCGAGGATGGTCGGTATGGGTTCGGTGGCCGAGTTCGTCGCTTCGGCGTGAGGTGAAGCGGTTACGGGCGGAGAACGCCCGGCTGGCGCGTCTGCTGGAGTTGCGCGGCCAGGACACCTCTGCGCCGCCGTAGCAGTTGTCCGCGCCGGTTGAGCCGCCAGGGCTGGTCACCATGGCTTCGCCGGCGCAGGACAAGCTGGCGTTGTCTGCCGACCGGTTCCGGGCCCGGGCCGACGTGTACGCCGTGCGCTGGGACAACGCCCGTACCGGCGCTGCCAAGTGGATGCCCGCGGTCGCCGGCGGTTGGCGAAATACGTATGTCGCGTGGTGGGCGCGTACGGAATCGTCCTGGCCAGTGGTGGTGGGCGGTCCGACCCGATGGAATGCCTTACCGTCGCGGCCGACGAGGAGCACGAACACCACCGTCCCGACGACCGAGACGATCGCCTGAGGCAGGATCATGGCGGCCGACGCGCCGGTGATCAAGGCGGCCAGGGACGGGCGCCACTCCGCCGCTGCCACAGGTCGTACCGACCTGGTTCAATCCACAGGACAAGCGGGCACGACAGGCGGAGGACAATGGGAAGCTGGGGAAACGGCAACTTCGACAACGACACCGCGGCCGACCATCTGGGGAGCTTGACCGACCGACTCATCGCCGAAGTCGCCGAGGCGATGTCCGGCGACTCCGTCAAGATCGAGCCCGACGAATACTGGGGCGTCGCCGTGCCCTGCAACCTCGAACTGCTCCACCTCATTGCACAACAGAACTACGTCGGGGTCGATCTGCCCGCCCCGGACACCATCGCCGACTGGAAAACCAAGTTCCTGACCGTCTGGGAAGAGGCCATCGACGACCTGGAGCCCACACCCGACCACAAGGAACAGCGGCGCGCCCACCTCGTCCGAACCTTCGACCAGCTCACCGAACTGGCCAAGGCCGAACAGGCGTGACGCTCCGGCCGTCTCCCGCATTACCCACAGCAGGTACGGACATCTCCTCAATGGTCGTCACCCGTCTGCCGACAGGCAGGTGGGGCGGGGCGTGGAGGCGCGGCTCCCCCCGCCACCTGCGCCGTCAAGCCCGCATGCAACGGCTCACCGGCAGCTCCGCGTCGCCGAAGGGCAGCACGTTCAACCGCGACGTCAGGTCCGCGACCTGATGCATCCGCTTTGCGACGCGGGCGAACTCCGGGGTCTGGACATACATCCGCTGAGTTGTCGCACCAGGCATGTGACGATCTCACCAAACACCATGGCCGGGCAGCAGGCAACCGACACGCCAGCCACGACAACCAATGGTTGTGGGGTTTACGGCAGACCTCGACGCGGGTCAGATCATGCCGGCGCGCAGCGCGTACGCGACCGCGTGGGAACGGTTCCGCAGCTTGAGCCGGTGCGTGACCCCGTAGATGACGTTCTTGACGGTCCGCTCGGAGTAGCAGAGCTTGCCGGCGATCTCGCCGGTGTCGAACCCGTCCGCCATCAGTCGCAGCACGTCGACCTCGCGCGAAGTGAGGCCGGAGGCGTTGAGGCCGTTCGGGGCGAGCACCTCGCGCTGGAGCCGATCGATGTGCTTGAGCAACTCGCCGACCAGGTTCGGCGGCATGACGCCGCCGCCGTTGGCCGCAGCAAGGACGCTGTGCGCCAGCCGTTCGGTGGTGACCGCCGCTCGCGGCAGGACGGCCACCACCCGGCAGTCCACCGCCGTGAGCAACTCGCTCTCGGTGATCTCCCGGAGTACGAGGACCACCGGCAGGCCGGTCTGGGCAGCCGAGCGCCGCAGCGTCGCCACCACGTCCACGGTCAGCTGCTCGCAGCCGAACACCAACACCTGCGCACCCGCGCGATCGGCGGCCGGCAGCAGCTCGACCGCCGGACAGGACCGCAGGAAGCTGTCGAGCCCCGCGTAGCTGAACGGGTCTGCCGCCTGCAGGACAAGCCGAACCTTCTCCACCGGAACCTCCGTGTCTGATGGCTGCGGTGGAAGTCTGCGGAACGCCCCTTCAGAAAATCTCCACACCACCTTCACGAGGGTCCTCGGCGCGTGAAGATTCGCGGCCACGGTGCTCAGCGGTTGCCGGCCCGCCCCGCCCCGGGCGGCACCAGCCGGGCCCGGCGCAGCGCCTCGATGTACTTGGGGATCTCCGTCGCGGCCAGCTCCAGCCGACCGGGCGCGAGCTGGTCGGCGAATATGGCATCGACGACGTCCAGGGCGAGATCGTCGGGGATCTCGTCCACCCGCTGGGTCGGCACGTGCCGCCAGATGCGCAGGATGCGGAGCCGGGCACGTACGGCGGAGAGGGTGCGTTCCAGCTCGGCTATGGCCTGGTCGGCCTGGGCCGCGTCCAGTACGAACCGCCCCTCGCGGGCGAGGGTGAGCAGAAGCTCACCGGCGAACGGGTTCGCCGGTGCATCCGGATCAGCCGACACCGGTCGAGTGCACCAGGCCGACGGTGGAGGCGGAAGGCACCGCGTCCGGATGTGCCCGGACTCCGGTCCGATCTACCCGGTTTTTCGCCCACGGTGATCCGATTTCCCCCGTGGGCGGCGTGGGTGGGCACCCGGCCGGCCGATCATCCGGACTGGCAGGGGCCTGTCTCTTATAA